>JAZODS010000021.1:0-19789 GCA_045597165.1 Lachnospiraceae bacterium
TTCAGGTAAGTGATGGTGCTTGCGTGGTGATTTTGCTGGTGTGCGGTGTCATTTTCCTGGCAGCAGGGGCACTGATGACGGGAAAGGTCAAGAACAATAACAAGTAATCGGAGTGGAACGATGAAGATAACGATAGAGTCACTGCCGGATGGAGCAGAGGAAGAAATCATTATTCGAAGTAATAGCTTGGACAGCGAGTTGATGGAGCTGATCTATTCGTTGAAGGCGGGGCGGAGTCGGCTCACCGCATTTCACGGCGGTGAGATTCTAAAGCTTGCGCCGGGGGAAATCTATTATTTTGAATCGGTGGACAATCGGGTTTGTGCTTGCTGCGAGAAGCAGGTGTATGAGGTGAAGCAGAAGCTCTACGAGCTGGAGCAGATTTATGCGCATACGGACTTTTTGCGGATTTCCAAAGCTATGATTGTAAATGTATCTAAGATTTCTAAGATGATACCGATGTTCAACGGCCGGTTGGAGGCACAGCTTACCAACGGCGAGCGCGTGGTGATCTCTAGGCAGTATGTGCCGGATTTGAAGAAGAAGTTGGGCGTGTAAGGAGGTGCGAAGGATGCGATTTGTTAAGAGTTTTTTTGAATGGTTTACAACGATTACGACAGCAATACTTATCGTAAGTGCATTGACCACTGCATTGGACGGCTCGGAAGTTCCTTCGACCTTTTTGCGTGATATCATAATTGCAGGTGCGTTTACTTCGTTGGTGACAACGGTTATCTATTTGCATGATTATAAGGCGTGGAATACTTTTTTGGTGGCATCGCTGATTCATTATGTTCTGTTATGTGTGATTATGGTATTTCTCGGGGTTCAGTTCGGATGGATGCAGGCGGACCTTGATGGCATTGTGATGATGTCGATCGATGTGGCCGTTGTATATGCCATCGTACTGCTGTTTTCTTTTGTGTTGAGCAAGAAGGAAGCAGACGAGATGAATCAGGCGTTGCGCAATCGAAACAAGGAATAGTGCGAAAGTTGCACAACGATATGCGCCCGCCGAAGAGGGGAGGAATGCTGTACATGAAGAACATTTTTATCGAAGGACTGCAGGGTACCGGCAAGAGTACGTTTCTTCGTCGTATGGCGAAGGAGCTGCCGGAGTACACGGTCTATTACGAGGGTGATTTGTCGCCGCTTGAGCTGGCGTGGTGCAGTTATATGACGCCCGAGGAATACGATGCGGCACTGGACAGATATCCGGATCTCGCCGAGGAGATTCGCCGATGGACGGTGGATGAGGATGGACGAAAGGTTGTGGCGTACACTCGGATACTTACGGAGTACGAAGGCTTTCATCGTCACATGGAGAACTATGAAATCTACAACGGACGCCGAGAACTCGCGGAGTTCTGCGAGATTGTGCGCAGTCGGATGGCACGCTATGGTGGCACCGGAACTCTATCGGAGTGTGCATTCCTGCAGAATATCGTGGAGGAGCTGATTCTATTTGCACAGTGGTCGGACGACGAAATCGTACAATTCTATCGGGACCTGTTCGACGTGGTGGCGAAGGAGCATTTTCTTCTCGTGTATATGGATTCCGAGGACATCGAGGCAAATGTGGAAAAGATCAAGGGAGAGCGCTGTGATGAGCACGGCAGGCCCATTTGGTTCGAATTGATGCTTGCGTACTTGAAGGA
Source organism: Lachnospiraceae bacterium (assembly GCA_045597165.1). Classification (GTDB taxonomy): domain Bacteria; phylum Bacillota; class Clostridia; order Lachnospirales; family Lachnospiraceae; genus ISDg. The sequence continues at coordinate 1,659 of JAZODS010000021.1, forward strand.
GTCGCCCTATGGAAAAACGCATGGCTACGAAACAGGGGAGCATCTGTGTGAGCATATGAGACATCGGCGAAATGTGGAGCTGCGGATTGTGCACGAGGTTCTCGGGGACAAGGCCGTAATACTGCAGGCGAAGCGATGGACGGAAGAGGACGTGGCGAGCTTGCGTGCCACTGCGTTGCAATGAATTTGAAGGGAATAAACCGGTTTGGTTTGTTCCCTTTTTTGTTTGTTTTCAAATGTGTCTGTCGTGAATAAATGTCGCATTTTCGTTCACAATACTAGCAAAATGCATTATCGCAATGCAGGGTTTTGATTTCGGGAGGAGAAGGATGCAAGGAAAAGCAATGAAGAGAGCGGACGTACGTCCGTTTGGAACTCGTGATAAAGTGGGATATCTGTTCGGCGATTTCGGAAATGACTTCACGTTCATATTGTCGTCGAGCTTTTTGCTCAAATTTTATACGGACGTCATGGGCGTCAGCGCCGCAGTGGTCGGCACGGTCATGATGCTGGCACGATTTGTGGACGGCTTTACGGATGTCGCGATGGGACGCATCTGTGATTGCAGCCGTATGACGGCACACGGAAAGTTTAAGCCGTGGATCATCCGAATGAGCGGGCCGGTTGCTGTCGCGTCCTTTTTGATTTACCAAAGCGGTTTTGCAGACCGTTCGATGGGCTTTAAAATTCTTTGGCTGGCTGTGACGTATATCTTGTGGGGCTCGGTCTTTTATACCGCGGTAAACATTCCGTACGGTTCTATGGCTTCGGCTATCTCCGCCGAGCCGGGAGACCGTCAGTCGCTTTCCACGTTTCGAAGCATGGGTAGTGCGTTGGCAGGATTGATTGTCGGGGCCGGAGTACCGTTGCTTGCGTACGATAAAGTGGGAGACAATACCGTGCTGAACGGACCGCGCTTTACGCTGATAGCGGGCGTCTTTTCCGTGCTTGCGATTCTCTGTTATATCTTGTGCTACCGGATGACGACCGAACGAATTCGCGACATGGTTTCTGCCGATGAAAGAGAGCGAAACAGCATCGGCGATATGCTGAGAAATGCGGCGAAAAACAAGGCGCTCATCTCGATTATTGTGGCTTCAATCATTATGCTGCTCGCACAGCTTACGCTTCAGTCTATGGCGAACTATATTTATCCGAACTACTATGGCAATACGACCGCACAATCTGCCTCGACGTTGGTTATGGTCATCTCCATGTTCATTGCCGCAGCGATTGCCAAGCCGTTGGCAAGCAAATACGGAAAAGCGGAAATCAGTGTGGTGTCCAATCTTTTGGCTGCGGCGGTAAGCGTACTGTTGTTCTTTTATCGTCCGGAAAATGTGTGGGTATACGTTCTCTTAACGTCAATCGGATGGTTTGGACTCGGAATCTTTACGATGGTATCTTGGGCTTTGATTACGGACGTTATCGATTATTCGGAGCTGAAGAACGGAATTCGAGAGGATGGAGCGGTGTACGCGCTGTATTCCTTTGCGAGAAAGCTCGGACAGGCCGCTTCGGCCGGTCTTACCGGCATTTTGCTGAGCATGGTCGGATACTCGCAGGCGACTGCATTTGAGCCGGACGTTCTCAGGGGAATCTATAGCATTTCCGCCTTGGTGCCGGGTGTCGGCTTTTTGCTGCTCGCTATCGTGCTTTGGTTTTGGTATCCGCTTCACAAGAGTGAGGTTGAGAAAAATGTGGAGGCACTTCGCAGAAAGCACAATCGCTAGAAGAGCATTCGGAGTTCGCGGGAGCGAGTCCGGAGTTGCTCGGAGAGTAATCGAAAAAGAAGGGGGGGCTTATAAGCAAGTGTGTGCCTATAAGCCCCTATAAGAGTGTTAAAACTATTAAGCGAATTGAAAATGTCAGCCGTTAAGCTCTTTCTTAGCACGCTCCAAGGCTACGATGACCTTGTCGCACCATTCGTCAAATGCGGGATCCTTCACTTGATATTCCGGATGCTCCATGATGTAGGCGATGGCTTCGCGCACACCTTGGTCCAGACGTACGGTAGCGGTGAAGCCGGGAACTGCCTTCTTGAGCTTCGAGTTATCGAATACAGCGGAGTTCGCTTTGTCGCCGATCAGACTTCCGCGGAAGTCGTAGTTGCTGACTGCATGAAGGAAATCCGAAGCAACATAGTAAGCATTGAGCGGGACGTTCAAGGCATCGGCGATGCACTGATAAATCTGATTCCAAGTCAGCGTCTCGTCGGATGTAATCTGAAATACTTCGCCGATCGCGTGGATATTACCCATGAGTCCGATAAAGCCCTTGGCAAAATCGGAATTGTGCGTCATCGTCCAAAGGGAAGAACCGTCGCCGTGAATAATGACCGGCTTGCCCTCAAGCATACGCTTTACTACCTGCCAGCTGCCGCAGTCACCGTGAACTCCGAGCGGTACGCTTCGCTTGTCGTAGGTGTGACTCGGGCGAATGATCGTAACGGGGAAGCCGTTCGTTCGATACTGCGTCATGAGATAGTCTTCGCAGGCAATCTTGTTGCGGGAATACTCCCAGTAAGGATTGGAGAGAGGAGTGCCCTCCGTCACGCGGTAATCGGACAGTGGCTTCTGATAGGCGGAAGCAGAGCTGATGTACATAAACTGCTTCGTCTTGTCGTGGAACAGACGATAGTCACGCTCCAACTGAGCCGGAACAAAACCGATAAAGTCGCATACTGTGTCAAATTGCATGCCCTCGAGGCAACGCGCAATCTTTTCTTCGTCGTTGATGTCTTCGTTGATTACATGAACATTCGCGGGAAGCTCGTGGCTTCGGCTACCGCGGTTAATCAAGGTCAACTCCCAGTCGGGATTGCTCGCAAGCTGTTGCGTAATCGCCATACTGATGGTGCCGGTTCCGCCGATAAACAAGGCTTTCATGTATAACTCCCTTCTAACGGGATGCACCCGTACGATAGTGATGCTTCTATTGAGGTGCTTCGGAAAACACCGAAGCAGCTTACTGTTATTATACCTTTACTGCGGGAAAGATGGTATAGCATTTGCAAGAAAAATGCGATGCCCTCCGGCCATGAAGAACAAAATGCGCAAGCTTTCTTACAAAAATGACGTGTTCCACGCACCGGTTTTTGCACGTATTTTACGCGCCGGTTTCCAGGCGTCGAATCAGCTGCGCGAGTAGCTTCTTGCAAATAGCTTGAAGCTCAGGCTCATTGCCCTCCAAAAGAGACGAAAGACGATGTACCTCATCGTAAGCAAGATCCAGCATCGGCTTCGTGATCTGTCCCGATTGATAAGCCTCTAATAGCTCGTCCTCATCGAGAAGCAGCTGGTTTCCGCCGGGGAGCAACACGATGTCGAGGAACAGGTCAAAGAAATAAGCGGTTCCGTCCCAATATACCTCGTTGAGATAGGTGATATCGAAATAGTATTGTACAATCTCGCGGTTGGAATCGAACATAACGGTGAGCCAGAAGTTCTTATCCTTCGGAGCATATTGCAGCCAGTAGTAGCCGGTATCGGTAATCGTAAATTCTTGTCCTTGCATCTTCTTGATGCTCGGGCCGCCGTTGACGCCGTTGATAGCGTGCAGTGATACGACACCGTCGAGCAGGTCGTTTTTTCGATACTCCCATACGTAGGAGCAGTGGCTAACTCTAGGCCAACCGGAGCGATATACGTTTTTGTAGCTGAGTGCACGCATCTCTCGATAGTGGAAGGCCGCGCTGATAGCCTCGGAAACTTGTCCGAGCTCGCACAGGGCTTGAAATTCCTCCTCGGTAACAAACCTAAGGAGAAGAGAGTTATGCTCGGTAATGTCAAAATGCTCGTGCACCTGAAGCTCGAACAGATCGGTCATCGTATATTGACGCTTGAGTGCGCGAAGATATTGCAGATTATGCAGGGAAAGTGCGTCTCCGAAGGTGTCGGTAAGCAGCCGAGTTACGGCATCCTTGCCGGTCTCATCGCCGACGCAGAAGGTCGTGAAAATGTTCCATACGGAATCTTCGAAGGCTTTCGTAATCAGCAGGCGTCCGGCTGTATCGAAGATGCAGCACTGTGCATCCATGTAGAATTCGTTCCATCGAAGAAGAGCGCTGTCGGGGGAGACCGAAGACCTTCCTGTGTCACGTCTTAAATAGTCGTAAATGATGTATTTCTGTTCCATAGAGACCCCTGCCGTGCATTTTGTCGAACTTGATAAGTTTATCATATACGACGGCGAATATAAATTCAATAAAAAACGGCAATTCTAAAAAAAAATCTCGATATTCACGCTGAAGTATGGTACAATGTAAGGTGAGGGACGTATATCTTGAGAAAATGTGCAAGCATTTTCGACAAACGGATGTCCGATGAGTTATATGGAGGCATGAATTCATGGTTGATACCGAAAAGACCAAGCTGATGACGAGGCTGGCGATTTACGAAAAACATGACGGTCAAGAAGACATCAGCATGGCTAAGTATTTCAAATCCGATTACGTTCGGATGCAGCTGCTGAAGACGATTTTGGCTGTTACGTTCGGATACTTATTGATTCTTGTGATGATAGCAATTTATTATTCCGAATTCTTGATAGAGAATGCCCTTCAGTTAAGATACGGCTATCTGGGCATGAAGATATTGGGTTATTACTTGGTGATGATGGTTGTGTATGTCGTTGCGGTTATTATCGGCTATACAATCAAATACACCGTATCTCATAGACGGCTCGGGAAGTACTATAAGGCACTGTCTAAGGTGCGTAAGCTGACGGATGAGCAGGAGCGTAGACGTGAGATGGAAGAAGACGAATGGGAGGACGCTATCGTATGATGCTTTTATTTGATATTCGGGCAAAATTGATTTCCGTATACCAAAAATACGACTACATTATCAAGTTTGTATTGAAGGTGATTTTGATTGCCGTTGCATTGATGAAGATTAAGAGTGAGGTCGGATTTTCGACATCGCTTTCTAAGACATCATTGATTATGATGATCTCGGTAGTAGGAGCATTTTTGCCTTCCTCGCTGATGGTATTGATGGTGATCATGTATTTGTTCCTGCAGGTGCTTGCTAAGTCGAGTTTGATGGCACTGACAGTGTTGGTTATTTGTATTGTATTGTACTGCTTGTTCCTGCGATTCACGCCGAAGTACGGTGCGGCATTTGTGGCATTGCCGATTCTTCGTTCGCTGGGCTTCCCGTACGTGCTTCCAATCGGTCTTGGCCTGTTCGGAAACCTGTTGGCGATTATCCCTACATGCTGTGGCGTGTTTATCTATTACCTAATTGCAATTGTTAAGTCTAATATCTTGGTGTTGGAGCAGATGTCCGGAGCGGACAATCCGCTGATTATGTACATGGAGGTACTCGATAAGCTCTTCAAGAATCCCGGTATGTACGTTGTGATGTTCATCTATGCAGTGGTGATTATCGCAGTGTATTTTGTAAGACGCTTTAACATGGATTATTCCTTCGAAATCAGCATCGGCGTCGGTGTCGGCGTGATGCTGCTCGGTTACATCATCGGTTCTTTGAAATACGACCTCGGCGTTGGATTGGTTCGGGTATTCCTGTGTACCATTCTTTCCGCAGTGCTCGTATACCTGTATATGTTCTTCTATCGTGTGCTTAATTACGCCGCGACAGAGCATGTGCAGTTCGAGGACGACGATTATTACTACTACGTAAAGGCAGTGCCGAAGATCAACACCTCCGCGCCTAAGAAGGCAGTGAGAAAGGTTGTTACGAGAGCATCCTCCGCAGACGATGAGGAGTTTGAGGACGAGGCTCTGGAGGCAATGGATTCGTTGCTTTGGAACGAGAGTGGAGCGGGCAAGGCAAAGGTTGCGCAAGCAGCACCTTTGACGGGAGCGTCAGCGGAGGACGATGAGGATGACGACGATTCGTTCGACGATGAAATCGGTGCTTCCGACGAGCGTGAGCTGTATGCGAGATCGCTGAGAGTTTCCGCACAAAGTTCCGGTGCATCCTCCAAGACGGCTCCGACGACTTCTACGAGAGTGGCACAGAGAGTGACGTCCAAGGCACCGTCGGATGTGGCTCCTAAGGCGGCTTCGAAGCCTACTTCGAGCGTAGCTCCTAAAGCAGCTCCTAAGGTAGCTCCCAAGGCAGCTCCTAAGACGGCTCCCAAGGCGGCGCCCGTAGTCAATGAGCCGTATGATGAGGATGAGGATTACCTGTAGTGCGAGGCGTCCGGGGGTGTAAGAGTACCCTATGGACATGCGCACAATATGAGTATGAGATACTGAAAGATAACTATGATACCCGGGAAGGAGGGAATGACGCGTGGATAATTTGATTGCATTTTTCGACCAATATTTCAGTCGTCTGACCTTGTTCAAGATAACGATAACAGATATCATCGAGATTCTTTTGATCGCGTTTGTTACGTACCACCTGATTAAGTGGATTAAGAAGACGCGAGCATGGTATTTGGTGAAAGGTCTGGCTATTTTGCTTGTGATTTGGATACTGGCATTTTTGTTCGAGTTCAATGCGATTTTGTGGATTTTCGTGAATACGATTAACGTTGGTATTATCGCGTTGTTTATTATCTTCCAGCCGGAGCTTCGACGTGCACTCGAGCAGCTCGGTCAGAGAAATTTCGTAGGTTTCTTCGGTGAAGGAAAGGACGCGGCGGAGCGTTTCTCCGATGCGACGAAGGAGGAGATTGTTGAGGCTGTGTTCAGCATGGCAAAGGTGAAGACCGGTGCCTTGATTGTAATTGAGGAGATGGTATCGCTCGAGGAATATGAGCGTACCGGAATCGCCCTGGATTCGGTTGTGAGCTCGGCGCTTTTGATCAACATTTTCGAACACAATACACCGTTGCATGACGGTGCCGTAATTATTCGCGGCAATCGTGCGGTGGCTGCGACGTGTATTCTTCCCGTTTCGGAGAATATGCGTTTGTCTAAGGAGCTCGGTACGAGACATCGTGCCGGCGTAGGCGTCAGCGAAGTGACGGACTGTCTGACCATTATCGTATCCGAGGAGACCGGAAAGGTGTCCGTCGCTCAGAAGGGACAGCTGATTCGAGGAATCGATGAAGAGTACCTTACGAGAAAGCTGACGGATTGTCAGAACAAAGCGAAGACGAATTCGCAGAATTGGCGCTTGGGAAGAAAGGATAAGAATCATGAAGGAAAGGCTTAAAACCATGTTTACGCGGAACATCGGCACGAAGCTTCTTTCCGTTGTTCTTGCATTTTTCATCTGGATAATTATTATGAGCATTTCGAATCCTTACGTTACGATGACGATTGACAACATCCCGGTGGAGCGTCGCAACGTAGAGGCGGTAGAAGACGAGAATATGGTATACGAGACATTGTCCGGCGATACCGTGTCCATCCGTATTAAGGGTATGCGTTCTGAGATTGAGAATCTGACCGCGAAGGATTTCGAGGCGTATGTAGACTTTGGGGAGATCGGCTGGGTAAATGCTGTGCCGATTCACGTAGAGGTCAGAGATAAATCGCTGGAAGATTATTTGGAGATTACGAATCAGTCAAACGATGTTATGAGTATTCACCTTGTTGAACACGCCTCCGACATGGTTATGGTAGATGTTCGTATGACAAATGTACCGGACGAGTACTACGCATATTGTAGCTCTATTAGCTCCAAGCTGATAGAGGTTTCCGGCGCCAAGACGCAGGTTGAGAGCGTTGAGAAGCTGGTTGCGACCGTAGATTTGACCGGATATACAACTGATTTTTTGACGTATGTCAAGCTACAGGCCTATGATGCAAAGGGTGCGGTAATCGATGCGTCAAAGGTAACGATCGCACAGGACATTGTACAGGTCTACGTTGAGATGAAGCCGGTAAAGGAGGTTCCTCTTATCATCGATACGAGTGAGGTATCCATTGCCGAAGGCTTTGGTCTTGCAAGAGTGGAATATAGTCCGAAGGAGATCGTGATTGCCGCAGATCCCGAGCAGTTGGATACGATTGATAGCATTACGATTCCCTATAAGTCCGATACTCTGTTGCAGAGCAAGGAGGAAGAAATCGATCTTACGAAATATCTTCCCGAGGGTGTGTTTATGAAGTCCGATACTACGGTTGTCTATTTGAATCTCGTAGTTGAGCGACTGGTTAGTAAGGACATTTCCATCAATACGACGGATATAGAGGTGCGCGGTTTGCCGGAGCAATTCGGGCTCAGCATTCCGAGTAGTCGAGTGACGCTTCAGCTGAACGGTTTGGAGGAAGAACTTCAAGACGTGACGGCCGAGGACATTGAGCTGTATATTGATATGACTGCTTGTACGAGGGCCGGTACCTTTGAGGTGCCGCTCCGTACGGACAGTACATTAGTAGATACGAATGTGAAGAAGCTGGAGGTTGTGGTTTACGACAAAGAGTAGAAAGGAGATACGGTATGGTAAGGGGTACAGCAATTATTGTGAATGAAAAGGGGTTACATATTAAGCCGGCTAGGATTTTGAGCAATTTAGCACTTTCTCATCCGTGCAAGGCTTACCTTGAAGTGCGTGAATATAGTGTAAATGCGAAGAGTGTATTGGGCATTCTGAGCGCGCAAGTAAAGCAGAACGAGGAGGTCACAATCGTATGTGACGGCCAAGAAGAGGAAGTAGCGCTTCAAGAGATTATCAATGCGATTCAGGAGGGCTTTGACATCCCTTGATATCCATTGAATGAAATAAGAGGTTAACGATGGGCTATAAGCTAACATTTGCGATTCATGTGGATAACGTGGAGCGAATTGCTCCGCTTGTAAATGCAATACGAGAACAGATGGCGAAGACGTCTTGGAAGCATCAGCTTGTACTGGTCGATGCGATTTGTGAAACAGCAAGTCGTGATATCCTGCACGAGCTGCAGGCCGAGGATGCTCTTGTGTTGCAAAATGAAACAGCGCTTCCGGGAGAAAGCTACCGTCAGGCGTTGTCGGTAGCCGATGGCGATTATGTGATGTGCCTTTCCGCCGAGAATCTGTTCGAGGAGAAGGCGCTGAGCGATGCCGTGAACGAGCTGCAGGGCATTTTGGCAGCGGACCCGACGGCTCCGAAGCCGCTTGCAACGATGCGCCCGGTATATTATTCTCCGCAGAATAAGAAGACATCCGGAATGGGACGTCGTGAGATCTTTAAGGCAGAGGAACCGGTGCTTTGCAATCTGGAGCTTGAACCGGATGCGTTCTCGCTGTATGTTCCGGCATACTTCTTCCCGCTTGAGCGACTTGTCGATGTGGAGATATCGGAGCATTTGCCCGAGGATGCGATGACAAAGGTTCTGTTTGAGGAGCTTGTAAAGAGTCGTAGCTATTGGCTGTTGACGCAGAAGATTGTGACGTACGAAGCATTTCCGTGGTGCTGGTTTGAGTTCCGCGGACAGTTTTCCGAGTCATGGTATATCGATTCCCTGCGTTATTTCTTGGTGGATGCGCTGAAGGAAGACAGCCCGCTTTGTGCGCAGTACATGGTACTGTTTATGTTGCAGCTGCGTTACGGCTGCAATCTCAATGAGAGAGACAAATCCGTATTGATTCCGGACAAGAAGACCGAGTTCTTCGAACTGTCACATCAGGTTATGAAGCATGTGAGCGACGAGGTTATTGCCACGTGGAATATATGCGGTATGAAGATTTCGGAGCAGTCGCTCGAGATGCTGTATTTTTATCTTAAGTATCAGGATGAGAAGCTGTATCCGGAATTGGTTTACGACGAGGAGACTCATAATCTGTTCGGTAATATCCACGGTGCGGGCGTCGGTGATATCAACCAGAAGAACCTGCTCATTCAGGTCATTTACTTCGACGGTAAGAACCTGACGATTGACGCAAGATATACCGGCTCCTATCTGTTCGCTCCGGGTGAGCTCGCTTTTGTCGCAAAGGTGAACGGAGTGAATTATCCTGTGCGTGAGACTCGCACGTACAGCCTGACTAAGGTATTTAACGAGACGATTCGAAGAGATTATACGTTCCAGTGCGCATTGCCCTCGGACGTCTTTTCGAAGGATTACAATAAGCTTGAGTTCTTTTTGGTGCACGATGGTATCGAATATCCGGTATCGTCTATCTTTGCGCGCCCTCAGTCCAAGCTGAACAAGTCGTTTTCCGCGACGTACTATGCATTTGACAAGAAGATGCTGCAGTACAACGTGGAAGCGGAGCATTTTGAGGTGCGCCGCGCGACGAGAGGCCGAGTGTTCTTAAATGAGTGCAAGCTCATGTGGCAGTTTATCAAGAAAAAGAAGAAGCACAAGTACGGTATCCTGTGTGCCGGAATGCGTGCGGCATATTGGCTTACAAAGCCGTTCTACGAGAAGAAGCGCGTATGGCTGACGCAGGATAAGCTGTTCAAGGCAGGAGACAACGGAGAGTATTTCTTCCGCTACGTGATGAACGAGAAGCAGGGAGAGAACGATGTTAAGCTGTACTATGTTGTGGACAAAGAGTCTCCGGACTACATCAGACTGAAGAAGGAATACGGAAATGCGGTGCTTCGCTTCAACACGCTGAGACATCGTTTGATTGCGCTGCATGCCGATATGATTTTGGCGACGCACGTGGATGTGTTGCATTGCAACGGCTTTACGAAGCAGTCGCAGCTGTATTTTAAGGATTTGTTCAACGGACGTGTGGCTTGTCTGGCGCACGGCTTGACGATTCAAAAGATTGCACAGTACCAGAATCGTACCTTTGACAATACGGTGCTGTATTTCTTCGCCTCTAAGTACGAGGTGGAGAATGTAAAGCATGAGATTTACGACTATTACGATGAGTCGATGCTGAAGCTGACGGGACACGGTCGATACGACGGTTTGATCAGTAACGATCAGAAGCAGCTGTTGATTACGCCGACGTGGCGTCGCGGTATTACATCGGGTAGTACGAAGAAGGGCTCGACGTATGCACACAGCGATACGTTCAAGAGCAGCGACTATTATCGCATTTACAACGGTTTGATCAACGACGAGCGCTTGATTGCCGCTGCGAAGGAGTATGGATATCGTATCATGTATCTTCTCCACCCGGCAATGAGCAATCAGCTCGAGGATTTCGACCGAAATGAATACGTGGACATCGTAGCGGCTACGAGCGCAATCAGCTATGAAAAGGTGCTTACGGAGTCCAGCCTTATGGTGACGGACTACTCCGGAGTGCAGTTCGACTTTGCGTACATGAAGAAGCCGGTTGTATATTATCACCCGTCGATTCTTCCGCCGCAGTATGAGTCGAGTGGACTCAATTATGAGACGATGGGCTTCGGTCCGATTTGCACAAATCACGAGGAGATCGTGGAGTCGCTTTGCGATTACATGAAGCGCAATTGTGAGATGGAAGAGGAATATCGTCGCCGTGTGGATGATTTTTATGCATTTTCCGACCACAACAACTGTGCGAGAATGTATGAGGAGATTATCGATTTCCAAAATCGTTTCCCGAAGGCAAATGATATATTTTAATCGTAGTGTACTAATGGAGCAGAGCAGATGAGTGAGGGCAAGCAGACGATACGAATAGCAGTAGCTGAGTTCGTAAACCGCAACATGGGTGATCTCGTGATTGCGGATTGTGTTGCTATGCTCTTAAAGCGGCATTTCCGCAGGTCGAGGAAGGATATTCGCTTCCTGCGCTATTCGCTTTCCTCCGGAGATTATGCGATTCTCGAGAGTGTAGACGCGATTGTATTCGCGGGCGGCGGTGTCATCAAGTTTCGCCAGGAACAGTTTTACGAGCATGTGTGCAACATCTGCGCATTTGCACAGGAGCAAGGGATTCCGGTATTCTTTCACGCGGTCGGCGTGGAGGGCTACGACGAGGAGGACCCGAGATGCTTGGCGCTGCGTGACATGTTTCGATTGCCGTGCATCAAAGGGATTACGACGAGAGACGATGTGGAGCTGTTGCAGGAGACGTATCTGGCCGGCACTCCGCTTGTTGCGAAGCGCGTCTGGGATACGGCGATTTTTTCGGGTCGCGTGTACGGACATAAGAAAGATAAGAACGCAACCGAGGTCGGTATCGGTGTGATTCGAGAAGGAGTCTTCGCGGATTACGGACATCCCGAGGTGACGAAGGATAAGCAACTGGAATTTTGGAGCGGCGTTGCGAACGAGCTTGAACGAAGAGGCATTCCGTGGCGCTTCTTTACGAACGGAACTCCGACGGATGAGCAGATGGTAACCGACGTGCTTGAGCATATGGGCATACAAGACGGTGAGAAGCATCGCATGCCTCAGCCGTTGTCGGGAGAGCTGCTTTCGACCGGCATCTCCGGTTTTCGAGGAGTCATTGCGGCGCGTATGCATTCGAGCATTGTAGCGTATTCGCTCGGCATTCCGAGCGTGGGCGTTGTGTGGAATGAAAAGCTGCGCAAATGGGGCGAGCTTACGAAGCAAAGCGAGAATTATCTCGATCCGAGCGAGCTGGACCATATGCTTGCGGTAGAACGCTTGCTGTCGAGCAAGCGCAGAAGCAAAGGCTATTCGTTGCATCGCTATCATAAGACGATGAAGCCATTGCTGAAGTTTGTTCGAGGAATTCGGCCGAGAGAGAACAGAAGAACCGAGACGATTAAGGATTGGCATAAGAGAATGATTTCCATTGCCGGTGGCGGTGACGTGAATCGCTATCGCGGCATGAATACGGTACAGGTGCTGCGCAGTTGTCTGGCGGACGGCTGTCGTATGGTCGAGCTGGATGTGCGACTTTCCGCGGACAATGTGCTTGTGGCAGTGGACGGATGGAACGATTCGATTAAGACGCGACTCGGCCTTTCACAGGAGACAGAGCTTCCGCTGACGGCAGAGGAGTTTCTTTCGAAGACGTATTACGGCCACTATGCGACCGCTTCCTTTGAAGAACTTTTGACGGTACTCGAGGAGTATCCGGGCTGTCAGGTTATGCTCGATATCGGAAAGCCGGGCGATGAGCTCGCGGATCAGCTGTTAGAGGCACTGAAGAAACTGTACGAAGAGCATCCGACGATGCTGAAGCGCTGCAGAATCCGCATTCAGAGGCGCGGAGTCGCAGCTCGTGTCAAGGAGATCCTACCGGACGCTCCGATGATTATGAATTATACAGCGAATCTCGAGACCGAGGCGGAAAGCATCGATTCGAACATTCGCTTCTGTAAGAAATACAAGACAAAGAAGATTGTCGTACCGGCGGCGCTACTTACGGAGGAGCTGTGCGCAGCATTTCGCGAGGCCGGAATCGAGATTCATGTCTTTGCGGCATCTACGGTGACGGACATGCTTAAGTACTACGCTATGGGTGCGAAGGCTGTCGCAACGAATTATCACCGAGTGTCGTTCATGAAGGATTTGCTGTCGTAACGAAGCATTTGGCGGAGCCGTCTCTCCGTCACTTTCGTGCGTTTGGGTCCCGAGAATTTGATTTTGAAACTATGAACCGAAATTCGAGAGTTTGAATTTCGAAGCTAATATTGGAGGTAGTATGATACAGACAAATGCTGAAGTAACCCCTGTGGCACAGGCAAATGCCGAGATGGTACCCCCGGTTGCGGTGGCTCCGAAGAAGGAGCGTGTACATTTTGTTGACAATGCGAAGTTTATGCTGATTTTCCTCGTTGTGCTTGCACACGGAATCAGTCCGTTGAAAGGGCACCACGATTCGGTGTATGCGATATGGTATACGATTAACGCGTTCCACATGCCGTGCTTTATCTTCTTGTCGGGCTTTTTCGCAAAGAAGTATATCGTAAATAAGCAGTTTAACATTCAAAAGCCGTTTTACTACTTTATGCTGTATTTCTTCTGCCAGATTTCCGTATGGTGCTTTGAGTACTTTGTGTTGAAGGATCACACCATCAGCAAGAGCTTTGTTGCGGCAAGATCGTCCCTTTGGTATCTGCAGTGTCTTGTGATTTGGCACGTAATGTTGCCGTTTCTTGAGAGAATTAAGCCGAAGTATATGATTCCGCTCTCCTTTGTGATTGCAATCATCATGGGCTACGACTCGAACCTTCCCGGAGCATTTAGCAGTAGCCGTGTGCTCGTGCATCTGCCGTTCTTCTTGCTCGGCTATTATTGCTCTATGGATATGCTCAAGAAGCTCGTAGACGGCTGGTGGAAGAAGGTTGTGGCAGTGCTTGCATTTGCGGCATTGTTCGTTGTGGTGCTGTATCACCGCGGTGTTATTCCGGAGCGTATTATCGTTGCGTCCTACCAGTATAAGAACGTGACATCGAATTTCTATTCGTTTGAGATGATGTGGTTCGCACGAATTCTGTTCTACATTACCGCAATCGTGCTGAGTGTTGGATTCCTCGTGTTGACGCCGAAGAAGCAGACGTTTTTTACGAAGCTCGGAAGCCGTACGCTTCAGGTGTACATCCTGCATCGTTTCTTATACCTTGCAGAGCTCGAGTACAACTGGGCATCGTACTTTGATAGCAAGATCGGTTTTTTTGTGTTGCTTGTGATTTTGACGGCAATCGTGTTCATACTGTCTATGAAGGTGTTTGAGTATCCGTTTATCTGGATTTCGAAGATTAAGATTAAGCCCCTTCTGAAGGACGAATACAAAGAAGGACAATAGCTCAGACAGTTAGAAAGATTGAAAATAGGACTATAGGAGGCCTCATGAATACAATTCTGAAAGAGGATATCCGACTCGCCGCACAGGCTGATGTGATCGAGTGGGATAAGTTACGCGGTAAGAGTGTGTTGATTACCGGCGCGACGGGACTCATCGGCAGTCAGCTCGTTATGAGTCTTATGGAGGCAAATGCACTGCGTAATACGGACATCACAGTATATGCGATGGTTCGCAGCCCGGAAAAGGCGGCGCGCATTTTCGCCGAGTACAGCGGTGCACCGAAGCTTCACTACCTTGTGCACAATGTAAATGACCCGATTGAGACGGGAGACCGCATCGATTATATCATCCATGGCGCGAGCATTACGGACTCGAAGATGTTCGTGGAGCAGCCGGTTGAGACGATTATGACGACCATCACGGGCACGAAGAACATCTTAGAGCTCGCGAAGGAAAAGCAGGTCGAGGGAATGGTATTTCTTTCGACGATGGAGGTCTACGGAATTCCGGACGAAAGATTGCCGCGCGTGGCTGAGAAGGACATCGGTTACCTGAATCCGATGGAGGTACGAAGCAGCTATCCGGAGGCGAAGAAGCTGGTAGAGTGCCTTTGTGCATCCTACGCAAGCGAGTACGGCGTTCCGGTGAAGGTGGCGAGATTGACGCAGACGTTCGGCGCGGGCGTGGAATATTCGGACAACCGCGTATTTGCTCAGTTTGCGCGCTGTGTTATCGAGCAAAAGGACATCGTGCTTCGTACAGAGGGTAAGACCATTCGAAATTATTTGTATACGCGAGATGCCGTAGTTGCATTGCTGACGCTTTTGACGAAGGGAAATGCGGGCGAAGCGGTCAATGTGGCGAACGGTGACATCTGTCTGTCCATTCGCGAGATGGCCGAGCTTGTAGTCGACACATTTCCGGTCTCGGGCATTCGAGTGACCTTTGACATTGCGGAGGATGTGGCGCGACTCGGATATGCACCGACCTTCGTTATGAAGCTGGATACGACCAGGCTGGAGCAGCTCGGAGTGAAGCCGACGGTCGGCCTGTCCGAGATGTATCAGCGTATGATAGAAAGCATGAAGGAACAATGAGCGAGACGAAACGACAGTTAACCGAGGCGGAGCTGAAGGGCTTGCAGGATGAGCTGCTTGGGATGATTTTAGAGGTAGACCGCATCTGCAAAAAGCACGGGATTACGTATTATCTCGGCGGAGGAACGCTGCTTGGCGCCGTGCGCCATCAGGGCTTTATTCCGTGGGATGACGACGGAGATCTTATTATGCTTCGCGAGGATTATGAGCATTTTCGCAAGGTGGTCGGCGAGGAGCTGGATTCGCGGTATTTTTATCAGGACCGCGGGACGGACCCGTACGCGCACTATGTGAATCCGAAGCTGCGCCGCAATGACAGCGTATTTGTGACGGAGTTCGGTGCGAAGCAGGAGAAGATGCACCAGGGCATTTTCCTGGATATCTTTATCCACGATAAGACGGCGAATTCGAAGCTCGGACGCAAGCTGCATCTGTTGCGAACAAAGGCGTGCCGTGCGATGCTGGTTGCAACGTGGAGTGAAAAGCAGTATGATAGACGTCCTAAGCTGTTTTACGCGTTGGTGAACTTCTGGATACGCCACAGCAAGGTGACGACCTGGGAAAAGCGAACCGACAAGGCGCTGACAAGCTATCGCGGCCGTAAGAACGCAAAGTACTATTACGACGGCACGGGAGAGCATATTAACCACGGAGAATTCCCGGTGGAATGGCTCGGCACACCGAAGACCGCAATGTTTTGCGGACATTCGCTGCCGATTCCACAGGATGCACACAATTATCTGGTATATTCGTACGGCGACTATAAAAAGCTACCGCCGCCGGAGCAGAGAATATCCAATCACGACATCGTGAAGCTTGTGTTTCCGGGGGAAGACGAAGGGAAGAATTGAGGAGGAAGAGTATGAACATTGGAATCATTTTCGCCGGAGGAAGCGGAGCTCGTATGAAGACGAACGGAAGACCGAAGCAGTTTCTTGAGCTTCACGGAAAGGCGATTATCATTCATACGCTTGAGATATTTGAAAATCATCCGGAGATCGACGGAATCGTAATCTCCTGTATCGCGGACTGGATTCCGTATTTGGAGAAGCTGATTCGCAAATTCGAAATCACAAAGGTAGTCGGCGTAGTGCCCGGCGGAAGCACCGGTCAGGAGTCCATCTACAATGCGTTGAAGGTGGCTGAGGAGCATTTTCCCGGCGATTCCGTTGTGCTGATTCACGACGGTGTGCGCCCGCTCATCGACCGCGATCTGATCAGCCGCAACATTGCATCGACCCTCGAGTATGGCAATGCGATTTCCGCGGTGAGCTGTCACGAGACGATTGTCGAGTCGACGGATGGTTTGGATGTGGAGCGCGTGCCGGAGCGTAAGAATCTTTACACCGCACAGGCGCCGCAGAGCTTTTTCCTGAAGGACATTATGGAGGCGCATGAGGCAGAGCGAGCTGCCGGTCGCAACACCGCAATCGACTCCTGCATGCTGATGAAGGCACACGGACATAAGATGCACATGGTAGAGGGTCTGCGCTGCAACATCAAGATTACGACGCCCGATGACTTTTATGTCTTCAGAGCGTTCTATGCGCTGCGTGAAAATGAGCAGATTTTCGGATAAGAATTCGAATCGGGCTTCCGATTGGTTTTCGGATAAGGAACGTATATGAGTGCTTGGATGTATCGTCTGTATGGACTGATTTTTCGCTGTATGCGTGTGCTGCCGTTGAAGGAAAAGGCGGTGTTTTTTATGGTGCACGATTGCAAGTTCCACGGGAATTTGCGCTATGTGCACGATACTATGAAGCACACGAACCCGGAGATTGCACGCGTTGTGCTTTCGAAGAAGCGGATGCTGACCGCGAAGGGAAGCAATGCATTTTCAAAAGCCATTTCCGCGGCAATGGGGCAGCTTCGTTTTTGGTTTGTGACCAATTATCACTTAGCGACGGCTCGCTACGTGTTTTTGAATGATAACTTCTTGCCGATGGCGTATATGAACTTCCGCGACGAGGTTAAGCTCATTCAGCTGTGGCACGGAGCGGGTGCATTTAAGCGCTTCGGACTGGATACGGAGACGGACCCTTTGGTGCGAGAGCTGGTGTCTAAGGGCAATCAAAGGATTGATTACATCCCGGTCACCGCTGAGCATATTGTACCGATTTACGAGTCGGCGATGGGTGTGCCGGTAGAAAATATCTTCAACGACGGTATTCCGTTGATGGACTATTATTTTAGCGAGAAGCTGCAGTCGGCGGCTCTTGCGAAGCTGTATAAGACATACCCGGAATTGCAGGGAAAGAAGGTCGTATTTTATTGCCCGACCTTCCGCACGGATGCCGAGGAAAATGATGCGGTGCTTTCGCATTTCGATTGCGAGAGGCTGTTGGAGGAGCTGGGCGAGGAGTACGTCATTTGCCTGAGATTCCATCCGCAGCGGACACCGAAGCGACCGGCCACATGGCCCGAGCGCTGCTACGACCTGACGGAGTACGAGGACATCAAGGCTATATACAGTGCGGCGGCTGTGATGATTACGGATTATTCGTGCACG
>JAZODS010000022.1:0-7907 GCA_045597165.1 Lachnospiraceae bacterium
TGGATATGAGACCGGGCTCTGCGACGTACGGACAGTGGTACGGAGTGGTATTGAGCGCGGCGAACAAGAAGCAGTTCTACGTGTCCCCGGGATTTGCACACGGCTATTTTGTACTGTCCGAGGAAGCGGAATTCTGCTACAAGGTGACGGACTTTTATCACCCGGCAGACGAGGGCGGTATCGCTTGGAATGACCCCGAAGTCGGCATCGAATGGCCGGAGGTGGTCGGAGAGTATCTCGGAACCGCGGACCCGACGGGTTATACGATGAAGGACGGAACACCCCTTCTTTTGTCCGACCGCGATAAGCAGTGGAAGACGCTGAAGGAGACACAGAGATAGACCGAATCGGAGATGAATCGGACAGAAGATAGATTGGACCGCATGTTTTGTGTGGGCACAAAAGAAAAATGGGAGGGCTCAGAAGATGTATGATTATCTAATTGTCGGCGCGGGCTTGTACGGAGCGACCTTTGCGCATGAGGCTACGAAGAGAGGAAAGCGCTGTCTTGTTGTAGACCGCAGAGATCACATTGCGGGAAATGCGTATTGCAAGGACGTAGAGGGCATTGCGGTGCATTGGTATGGCGCGCACATTTTCCATACGTCCGATAAGCAGATTTGGGACTATGTGAATCAGTTTGCGGATTTCAATCACTATGTGAATTCGCCGGTGGCGGTATATCACGATGAGCTGTACAACCTGCCGTTTAACATGAATACGTTCAGCAAGATGTGGGGCATCAAGACGCCGGCCGAGGCAAAGGCGATGATTGCCGAGCAGATTGCGAAGGAAGGCATTACGGAGCCGGCCAATCTGGAGGAGCAGGCGATTTCTCTCGTGGGCCGTGACGTGTACGAGAAGCTCGTAAAGGGCTATACGGAGAAGCAGTGGGGCCGCGATTGCAAGGACCTCCCTGCGTTCATTATCAAGCGTCTGCCGCTTCGTTTTACGTACGACAACAACTATTTCAACGACCGCTACCAGGGTATCCCGATCGGCGGCTATACGCAGCTGGTGGAGCGCATGCTCGAGGGTGTGGAGGTTCGCTTGAACACGGATTT
Organism: Lachnospiraceae bacterium; assembly: GCA_045597165.1. Classification (GTDB taxonomy): domain Bacteria; phylum Bacillota; class Clostridia; order Lachnospirales; family Lachnospiraceae; genus ISDg. The sequence continues at coordinate 1,065 of JAZODS010000022.1, forward strand.
CTTTGCAGACCGCGAGGGACTTGCGGCGCAGGCGGAGAAGATCATCTACACCGGCGCAATCGATGCGTACTTCGACTATTGCTTCGGTGCGCTTCAGTACCGCATGGTAAGCTTCGAGCATGAGCTGCTCGACACCGATAACTATCAGGGAAATGCCGTTGTGAACTACACGGAGCGCGAGGTTCCTTACACGCGTATCATCGAGCACAAGCATTTTGAATTCGGTAAGCAGGAGAAGACGGTCATCTCCAAGGAGTATCCGGCAGAGTGGAAGCCCGGAGAGGAGCCGTATTACCCGATCAACAACGAGGAAAATCAGAAGGTTTACGAGCAGTATCGTGAGCTCGCACAGAAGGAGTCCAAGGTGATCTTCGGTGGTCGACTCGGCGAATATCGTTACTACGATATGGACAAGGTAATCGCAAGCGCACTCGGCTTGGTGAAGAAGGAATTCGGCGAGTAGGTAGTTAACGTGCTGAAGAATCAGCACGTGGATTGATCAGCACGCGGGCAAAGTAGCACATAGGAGGCATAGGTGATTGAGATTCTGATGGCAACGTATAACGGTGCCGCATTTGTAGGACAACAGATTGAATCGATTGTGGCACAGACCAATCAGGACTGGCACCTGACCATCTGCGACGACGGTTCGAAGGACGAGACGAGGGAAGTGCTTGCGCGCTATGCAGAGCAGTTTCCGGACAAGATAAGCTATATGGAAAATGCGGTGAACTCCGGCAGTGCGGGTGCGAATTTCATGGGCATGCTCATGAGAGCAGACGCGGATTATGTGATGTTCGCCGACCAAGACGACGTGTGGCTTCCGACTAAGGTGGAGACGACCTTGCGGGCGATGCAGCGGATGGAAGAGCAGTACGGAAGCGCGACACCGCTTCTCGTGCACGCGGACTTAACCGTTGTTGACAGTGAGTTAAATGTGCTGCACCCTTCGATGATGGACCTTCAGAAGCTGAAGGGAAGCGGTAGAACATTTGAAAAGCAGCTTGTGCAGAACTGCGTGACTGGCTGTACGATTATGATGAACCGAGCACTCGTAGAGAAGGCGCGCCGCAGTCCGGAGCAGGTCATTATGCACGACTGGTGGGTGGCGCTTGTGGCTTCGTGCTTTGGGCGCATCGGCTTTGTGCGCACGCCGCTCATTTGGTACCGTCAGCACGGGTCGAATGTTGAGGGCGTCAAGGATTTCAGCAGCTTGTCGGGCACGGCGCAGATGGCAAAGCAGAGCGAGAAGATACGTCGTTCCTTGCAGTTGACGTACGAGCAAGCAAGGGCATTTGGCGAGGTGTACGACGAAGAGCTTTCCGAGGAGCAGAGAATGGTTTTGAACCGCTACTGTGAGCTTGAAAGTAAGAATGGAATTCAGAGAGTGGCGACGGTATTGCGCCACGGCTATATGAAGACCGGCTGGAACCGAAAGGCGGGACATCTGTTGTACCTGCTGATGGGTGAAAAGGAAGATTAAAAAAACCTCCGTATGAGCGTTCATACGGAGGTTTTATTGATTTACTCAGTCACTGTTTCCGGCATCGGCTTCAACGTAACTTCGAGATGCATTGTCTCGTAGCCGCCGTCAACCAGTCGCTCGACGGTGAGTCGGATGGTCGTGCCGTGGCGGTAGCAATTGATGCGTTCTACAAGCTGCTCGCTTGTGGTAATCGTAATACCATTTACACCGGTGATGATGTCTCCGGGCAGCAGGTCCGACGTCTCGGCAGCGCCACCGGTGATGATCTCGCGCACGTATACGCCGGTCGGCCAGCCGTACGCGGCAAACATATCGGACGTAATCGTCTCAATGTAAATGCCGAGATAGCCGCGCTCCTCCTCTTCGAGAATCTCGAGCTTCTTCAGCTCATCGAGAATCGGGAGTGCGGAGGTGATCGGAATGGCAAAGCCCATGCCCTCGACACTGTTGGCTGCGAGCTTCGCGGAATTGATGCCGATCAGCTCACCGGAAAGATTCAAAAGCGCGCCGCCGCTGTTGCCGGGATTGATGGCCGCGTCGGTCTGAATGAGCGTCATATCGATGCCACCGACGGTAACCTCGCGGTTCGTAGCGCTAATGTAACCAACGGTTACGGAGATGCCCTGTCCGAGCGGATTGCCGATGGCAATGACCATCTCGCCGACTCTAACGTCCTTGGAATCGGAAAGGGTAGCAAACTGCAATGCATCGCGTGTGTCGGCGGTCAATTCCTCCGACGAAAATGTTAAGATGGCAAGGTCGGCAACGGAATCGGAGCCGCACACGGTAGCCTTTACGACAGAGCCGTCTGCCAGCGTCAGCGAAACGTCGGAAGCGCCGTTGACTACGTGGTTGTTCGTTGCGACATAGATGGTGCCACCTTCGTTGTACAGAAGAATGCCCGAGCCGGTCGAGGTGGACGTTGACTGTCCGAACATGCTCGACACGGGAATGCGTGCTTCGACGGAAACTACGGACGGAACTACCTTGTTCAGAAGAGCGGTCATATCGAGCTCGGTAGGAAGAGCCGCCATGGCTTCATCGGTCAGCTGAACGGTCGTACCGTTGTTGAGCGAATAGTTGTTGCTGCTGTCTAAGTTGGATTGTGCACTGTTGCCCGTTAGCGGACGCTTGTTCGCACCGAGATTCCCCGAGGGCTTCAGTTCAGCGGTTTTATCGACGTCAAAGAGCCCCACGAGTACGACAAAAACCGTTGCCGCAATCGCGACGAAAAAGACAAAGCTCATGATTCGTCCCATTACTTTCATCTTGATCCTCCTAATATACGAAATACGTTCTGTGAATCGCCTTGGTTCCGCTCACTAAAGCACCGCGACCGGGCCGATTCGCTTAGGAAAATGTACTTCTCGGCCCGTAGAATACCACGACTTTGTGATAACTCTGTGATGAAATCGCGGAAAAATCAAAAACGACTGTCAATATGTGTATCTTGCAATCTTTTCACTTGAACTTTATGAGGAAATCATGTATGATGGGGTCGTAATTTTGTGTTAGAGAATATTATGAACCGACCTGCTACGGTCGAAAGAATAGCATGAGCCGGCCGGTTGTGGTCGGAGGAGAATCATGCGGTAATAGGAGAAGTATAACGTTATGATTACAGATAATCAAAAGAAGCTGGCCACAATCCGAGTGATTGCCGACCTGTTTCTCATTGTGATTTCCTATATCATTTCCTACAGTTTGAGATTCGGCGTGCTGGCCGATAAGGGCATTTTCGCACTGGGTCCGAATGAGGCGTACTATACGCTCGGTGACTATGCAAAGTATTTGATTCCGGTTGTGCCGGGATATTTGTTTATCTACTCGAAGTGTGGCATGTATGACGTGAAGAGACGTAAGCGTCTCGAGGTGTGGGCACTGACAAAGGCCAACATCATCGGTCTTTTGTTCTTTACGTTCGTGCTGTTCTTCGTAAAGGAGATGGACATCTCTCGTTGGTTCTTCACGTTTTTCTTCTTGACGAACGTGGCACTCGGACTGTGCTTCCAGCACGTGCTCAACTACGTGCTGCAGACACTGCGCTCGAAGGGTATCAATCTAAAGCACGTGGTCATCATCGGCTACAGTGCCGCTGCCAGAGGCTATATCGACCGTATTAAGGCGAATCCGCAGTGGGGCTTTTATATCCACGGAATCGTGGACGACGAGAAGGAGCCGGGTTTTGTGTACAACGGCATACCCGTAATCGGGCGTATCGATGAGCTGGAGAGCATCTTGAATCGCAACAGCTTTGAGGAGCACATTATTGCGCTGAGCATTAACGATTATTATAAGCTGCGCCGCGTGGTCGGCATTTGCGAGAAGTCCGGCGGACATACGAAGTTCGTGCCGGATTACAATCACATCGTTCCGACTGTTCCGGTTATCGAGGATTTCTTCGGACTTCCCGTAATCAACATTCGTAACGTGCCGCTTGCCTTTTTCGGCAATCGTATGCTGAAGCGTCTCGTAGACATCTTCGGCAGCTTGTTCGCCATCTTGGTATTCGGTATTCCGATGATCGGAATTGCCATTGCCATCAAGGTGACGACGAAGGGAAAGGTTATCTACAAGCAGGAGCGTGTCGGCTTGCACAATAAGCCGTTTTCGATGTACAAGTTCTGCTCGATGTCCGAGGCAAAGGAAGGCGAGGATCAGAACGAGTGGTCCAATAAGGACAATCAGCGAGTGACGAACATCGGGCATTTTCTCAGAAGGACAAGCCTTGATGAGCTTCCGCAGTTCTTCAACGTGCTGAAGGGCGATATGAGCCTTGTCGGTCCGAGACCCGAGCGTCCGTTCTTTGTAGAGAAGTTCAAGGAAGAGATTCCGCGATATATGATCAAGCACCAGGTACGCCCCGGCATTACCGGCTGGGCGCAGGTGCATGGCTTGCGAGGCGACACCTCGGTTAGCAAGCGTATTGAGTACGATTTGTATTACATCGAGAACTGGACGATGGTACTCGATATTAAGATTTTGTTCATGACGCTGTTCACCGGCTTTGTGAACAAAAATGCGTACTGATTGCGCGAGCGGTGCTGCAGTGCATAGGGATTGTGCGGGCAGCGGTGTTGCAGTGCGCAGGTTGCGCGGATGCAAAGGAGAATGAAGTATGAGTGATGACAATAAAGAAAAGCGGGACGGCTATGAGAATAGCTGTGCCATGTGTCGCAGATCGGAGAGCTCGGCAGGACATCTGTTCTTAGTGCCGCCGAATCTGTATCTGTGCAACGATTGCTTGCAGAAGTCATTTGACATGATGTCCGGCATTATGGGACCGGGCATGCTGAATCCGAACGCATTTGGCTCGAATGGCGGCGGTCAGACGAACGGAGAGGGCAATGGCAACAACGCCGGTACGGATGGCGTGGCAAATGCGGACAATACGCCGTTTGGCAACGTGCATTTCGTATTTCCGGGTGATTTTCCGGGACAGGCGGCTCCACGCTTTAAGCCCCGTAAGAAGGAGGCTCCGGCGCAGGATGAGCAGGTAGCTGCGGGAGATATTATGGATATCGAGAAGCTGCCGGCACCGCACGAGATTAAGGCAAGACTCGATGAGTATGTCATCGGACAGGAATATGCCAAGAAGGTCATGAGTGTGGCTGTGTACAACCACTACAAGCGTGTAAAGAAGCAGAAGCTCGCGGAGTTCCAAGATGATATCATCATCGAGAAGTCCAATATGCTGATGCTCGGACCGACCGGTAGCGGTAAGACGTATCTGGTGCAGACGCTGGCGCGCCTTTTGAATGTGCCGCTTGCGATTACCGATGCGACGTCCTTGACCGAGGCCGGCTATATCGGCGATGACGTAGAGAGCGTTCTGTCTAAGCTGTTGCAAAATGCGGACAACGACGTGGAGCGTGCGGAATACGGTATCGTCTTTATCGACGAGATTGACAAGATTGCAAAGAAGAAGAACACGACAAGCCGTGACGTAAGCGGTGAGAGCGTGCAGCAGGGCCTTCTGAAGCTCCTTGAAGGTGCCGACGTAGAGGTTCCGGTCGGAGCAACCAATAAAAATGCGATGGTGCCGATGACGACCATCAATACAAAGAACATTCTGTTCGTGTGCGGCGGTGCATTTCCGGGACTCGACGAGATCATTACGAATCGCTTGACGAAGTCCTTTACGATGGGCTTCAATTCGAGCCTGCGCAGCCAGTACGAGGAAGACCCCGATATCCTTTCGAGGGTGACGCCGGAGGATCTTCGCGAATACGGAATGATTCCCGAGTTCATCGGACGTCTTCCGATGGTATTTGCGCTGAGAGGCCTGACGAAGGAGGCGCTGATGCGCATTCTGGTGGAGCCGAAGAACGCTATCCTGAAGCAGTACCAGAAGCTGCTCGCGATGGACGAGGTGCGGCTTGATTTTTCCGAGGACGCGATTGCACTCATAGCGGAGAAGGCTTTGGAGCGCGACACGGGAGCACGTGCGCTTCGCTCGATCATCGAAGAATTCATGCTCGATATTATGTTTGAGATTCCGAAGGATCCGACGATCGGCAAGGTGACGATTACCGCGGATTACATCAAGAAGACGGGCGCGCCGCTCATTGAGATGAGAGGGAACTGATTGTAGGCGTCGGGACAGCGTATCGGGCCGAGAAGGGCAATAAATATACGAGATTCGAGGGGCGAATTTCGTCAAATGCAACAATAACGGGGGTGACTTTGTCACCTCCTTTGTTTATGTTATAGAATATGCCGGAATGGCGCTTTGGAAGGCTATTCTGCTTGTATCTGTGTCGAAAAAATGGTATAATAGATGCGTGAAAGAAGCTATATAAGTACTATTTGGGTACGATTTGATTTGTGCGGAAATGATGAAACGATTATCAACATAAATAGACCAAAAATGTCGCTTGCACAGGCGACGGTCTTATGTGATGAGGAGAAACAAAAGTGAAAAATTCGAATGAAAAATCGGTGCAGTTGCAAGACACCGAAAAGCAGCCGAAGGAAAAGCGCGCGGGCAAGTGGATATTGATTGCGGTGTATCTCATGCTGTTTGATGCATTTGCCGTGAATTTCTCGTATTTCTTTGGTTTGTGGTTACGGTTTGACTTTCAGTATGGGGATATACCGAAGTTGTACCTCGAACCGTACAAGGCCTTTGCGCCGATTTATACAGTGTGTGTACTGGTAGTGTTCTACCTGTTCTACCTGTACAAGAGTCTATGGCGTTTCGCGAGTATTCACGAGCTGAACCGAATCTTATGGGCATCTGTTATTACGACTGTGTTACATATCGCGGGCATTACGATTTTCTTTGAGCGTATGCCGCTTTCGTACTATATCATCGGTGCCATTGTGCAGTTTTTCTTAGTGACCGCGGTGCGTTT
>JAZODS010000023.1:0-54598 GCA_045597165.1 Lachnospiraceae bacterium
GCCATCGCATCATTTCCCGTTGTATTCAAGTAAATTGTCCGATTGCCGATTACCGCCGTGCAGGCATCCTTCCACACAAGGACAAACCGTACGCACTCCTTGAGCCACTCCAAAGTAGCAAACCGATCGTCCTGCAGGTTCTTCAAAGGAATCGCCAACAGACGGGACAACTCCAGTGGATGCGGTGTGATGATGGCATCTTCTCCGAGCCAATCATTCAAATGCTCCACTCTGGCATGCGGGTCCTTTGTCAGCGCATCCAATCGAGACGCCAACAGATTCAGTGCATCCGCATCCAGCACTCGACGTGTACCCTGCGCCATCGCCGTATCCAAGCGACGAGATGCCACCTCAGACGTTCCGATTCCCGGTCCGGCAATTACTACGGAAAATGCCTGATTCTTCGCACTGTCCGACAAAGCCGATTCGGTTGCTTCGCATACGGCTTCCGGAACGCGTTCCTTCACAAGCTTCAGGCAAGACGAATCGCTAACGACCTTTACTAAGCCTGCACCGCTTCGATAGCAAGCCCTAGAGCACAAAACCGCAGCTCCCGGCATATTCTCACTTCCCGCATGTATCAACACTTTACCGAAGGTGCCTTTGTTGCCTACGGGATTTCGTTTCGGTAACCACGACGACAATTCGTCATTCAATGTCACAACATCAGACTGCAAAGCATCCATCGGAATTCCGATATCCACGGTCTTTACAATTCCCGCGTACATGCGTCCCGGATACAATACCAAGCCGGTCTTCAGCACGGAAAACGTCACCGTAACATCGGCAACCAACGCTCCTCCCATGACGGCTCCCGTCGTCGAATTGATACCGGACGGGATATCCACCGCAATCACATGCGGACGATGCTTACTCTCATTGATTTGCTCAAACAAGCTTTTCAGCTCACTCGAAATCTCTCGATTCAAGCCGATGCCGAACACACCATCTATAAGATAATCGTATTCCTCTGAAAGCGAAAAGGTTCCCTCTGCAAAGGAATATACCTTGCTATCCGTCCGATACGGCTTCAGGTAATTCCACTGCGCCTCCCATTCGTCACACGTCCGGCCGGCCAAATCTCGTACAATATCCACCTTGCAGCCCTTGCGTAGCAAAATGCGCGCACAAGCCAGCGCATCCGCTCCGTTGCAGCCGCCTCCCGAAAGAACCAGCACCTTTGCGCCCGAAGGGATCTCCTGCGCTACGCTAAGCGCCGCATGCTCCATGAGCAACAGCTGCGGTATCGAAAGCTCGTCCATCGCTACGCACTCAAGCTCACGTACTTCCGCCGCTTTCGCAATTCGTTCAAAGCCTTGCTGCATACTCCCTCCGTTCTTCCGCACATAGGCGGATACTGCTCTATAATCTGAAAATATTATAGCATACAGTTGCCAAAAGTCAACGAAGCCGTTATAATTACGAAGGGCGACACACGATTAGCTTACCCATCATACCGTCGCCGGATCAGGAGAACTTATGATTCTATCAGTTAACAATATATCCAAAGCATTTTCCGAGGAAAATGTCCTGCAGGACGTTTCCTTCCACATGAACGAGCACGACAAAGCCGCTCTCATCGGAAGAAACGGCACGGGAAAGACGACTCTTTTGAAGATCATCATCGGTCAGCTGCAGAGCGATTCCGGTAGCGTCATTCTCAGCAAGGACACGACCATCGGGTATTTGGCACAGCACCAGGAGCTGAGCAGTGAGCGCACCATCTATGACGAAGTGCTCTCGATGAAGGCTCATATTATGGACCTGGAGCGTAAGATGCGCAGACTCGAGGAAGACATGAAGCACCTCGCGGGCGATGCGCTCGAAAATGCTTATAAAGAATACCACCGTGCAACACATCAATTTGAGATGGAGAACGGTTACGCTTATCGTTCCGAGGTTGTCGGCGTCCTAAAGGGACTCGGCTTCGGCGAGGAAGCCTTTGCTACCCCGGTGGCCACTCTTTCCGGTGGTGAGAAGACGCGCGTAGCACTTGCTAAGCTTCTGCTTTCCTCTCCGGATTTGATACTGCTTGACGAGCCGACGAACCATTTGGATCTCGCAAGCATTGCGTGGCTTGAGACATATCTCATGAACTATAAGGGAAGCGTACTGATTGTATCGCACGACCGCTATTTTTTGAATCGCATCGTCAATCGAGTTATCGAGCTGGAAAACGGACGTTCTCAGATGTTTCTCGGCAATTACGATGCATTTTACGAGAAAAAGGCACAGCTTCGCGAGTCGCTTCGCAGACGTTACGAGAATCAGCAAAGAGAAATCAAGCATCAGCAGGAGGTCATCGATCGTCTTCGCTCCTTCAATCGCGAAAAATCCATCAAGCGCGCGGAAAGTCGCGAGAAGCTTTTGAACCGTATGGAGCTTGTAGACGCCCCTGCGGAGGATGCTCCGAGCATGTCGCTGCAGCTCACACCTTGCATTCGTAGCGGAAATGATGTCCTTACCTTAGACCGTGTGTCGAAGTCCTTCGGTGCAAATGCACTGCTTCAGGATGTCTCCTTCTTAATCCGCCGTGGGGAAAAGGTTGCCATCCTCGGCGACAACGGAACCGGAAAGACCACTCTTCTTAAGATACTAAGAGGAATGCTCCCCTACGATTCGGGTGACATTCGTTACGGCGCCAAGGTAGAGACCGGTTACTACGATCAAGAACAGCAAAATCTTGCGGAGAACAAGACTATCTTCGAAGAGCTTCAGGATACGTACCCGGACATGAACAACACACAGATTCGCTCCACTCTTGCGGCATTTTTGTTCACAGGTGACGATGTTTATAAGCAAATCAAAGCACTGAGCGGTGGCGAGCGCGGACGCGTTTCCTTGGCAAAGCTCATGCTTTCTCATTCGAATTTCCTCATACTCGACGAGCCGACGAACCATTTGGACATCGACAGCAAGGAAATTCTCGAAGAAGCCATTCGTGCCTATACCGGAACTGTGTTGTACGTCTCTCACGACCGTTATTTTGTGAATCAGACCGCAACTCGCATCTTAGACCTTACACACAAGACGCTTGTCTCCTACGACGGCAATTACGATCAATATCTCGAGCAGCGTGAACGCATGGAAACCGCTCTGTTCGGGGCCGTGGCACAGACCACAAGCTCGACTTCGAATGTACAGACGGAGGCAAAACTCGACTGGATGGAGCAAAAGGAGCAGCAGGCCAAGCGCAGAAAGCTGCAGAATCAGCTTGCACAGCTAGAGCGTGACATCGATCGATACGAAACTCGTATTCGTGAAATCGAGGACGAGATGCAAAAGCCCGAAATCTGTACCAATTCCTACGAGCTCGGAAAGCTGGCCGAAGAACAAAGCTCTTTGGAAGAGAAGCTCCTAGACGCCATGACTGCCTGGGAGGCTTTGCAGGAGTAATCCAAACAATAAAAATGCGGACCGCAACACTGTCATACGACAGGTAACCGGTCCGCTTTCCTTTTCTCTATGTCTTCTCTATGCTACTGCACAAGGTTGTGCAGATTGATGTTCTGAATCGTCTTAATGATGTGCTCATGCGCAAGCGTCTCCGCCTTGTCCGCATCGTGGTTGCGAATCGCCTCGAGAATCGCACTGTGCTCGGCATTGGAATTCGCCGCACGCTCAGGCTCAGCCAAGGTAACCTTTCTTACGCTATGTACGTACTGATGATAATCGCGAAGCAAATGCCCGAGAATCTTACTTCCGGATGCCGCATAAAGCAACTCATGGAATCTCGAATCCAGCTCTACAATCTGATCGTAGTGCTGCTTCTTTACGTGGAACTCCGAAAGATAAATCGTCTCCTCGATCTCGTCAATCTGCTCCTGTGTAATATGCTCACAAGCCCAACGAGCACATAAGCCCTCCAGATACGAACGAATCACATAAATGTCGTGAATATCGTTGTTCGTAATGCCGGCCACATAAGCTCCCTTGTTCGGAACGATTCGAACCAAGCCCTCAAGCTCCAACTGTCTAAGCGCCTCGCGAACCGGAGTTCGGCTCACACCCAGCTCCTGTCCGATAGAGATTTCCTTCAGTTCCTCGTTCTTTACATACTTGCCGGAGAGAATATCCTCGCGAATCTTGGTGAAAACCATTCCTCGCAGTGAATACTTATCCGTATTTTCATTATCAAATAACTTTTCGTCCACTGAAAACCCTCCGATTACTCGCTAATCATTTGCATGATCACTTATCGATTCTGTATTATTGTATACAGAAGTAATCCAAAAGTCAAGAGAATTAGTTCGAAGCCGGTATCCGAGCGTTGTATTTCTTCAAAAGCATCACCGGATTGTACGATTGCTTGGAATGTCTGAGTCCCAAGTCGCCCATATCCTCTTCACGGTTAATGTATACCACGTCCTGAGCAAATGCCTCCGCAAAGCATTTTACAAGCGTTGCATACACACCCTTGTATGCAGTATCCGCCTTCTCAATGTGAATGCAAAGACAATCTCTTATATACTCTCCTATCGAAAAACCGACAGCCTTACCGTCCACCTTCAAAAAGCCGCCGACAAAATCAAAGCTCTCGTAGTGATCCAGCGCATACAAAACCGATTCATGCTCCATCTGCTCAAAATGCGCGGTCGGAGCCGACTGCTCAACGAAATTATCGTAAAACGCTCTCACCTCGCCGATGTTCTCCGCATCAATACGACAAAATACCGGCTCGCCGTATTCGTGCACAAACTGATGCAAATGATTGCGCTTCTTGCTGAAGCGTCTACCGGCAAAGCTGCGCATATCGGCTGCCGAATACAGATAGTCGCAAAAGTCCTCCGTGTAACGAGTCTCCGCCTCCGGAAAATGCTCCTTTATATACTCTGCCTCCGCTTCCGACAGCGACGAAAATGCCAACGCGTTATTGCCCACGTAAGAACGCAGTACATTTATCTCCTCATAGCCACACGGTGCATTCGTTCTGAGCGGAAACCAATACCGCTGTCTTCCGTTCGAATTCATGCGAATGTATAACACATCCTCCTGCATACACGCCTCGGCACCATATTCGCACATCCATGTGAAGAAGGTGAACTCCGTGTACTCACAAGCGTATTTATTTGAACCGAGCAAATACGGCATCATCCATGCCGCATCGTCCCTTGTAACCTTACAAAACTCCATACGAGCTCCTTTCCGCTAACAATGCACGTCCAATATTATAGCAAGGAAACAACAAAATGAAACCCCTTTTTTTCAAAACAAAAGATTATGAGTCTATGTAACAAAAAAACCTGCAAATCATATGATATAACAAAGCACCCCAAATGGAGGAACACTTATGAGTGATTGTATTTCTAATTCTTGCGGCTGTGGCAATGGCTACGGTATGTCTAACGGCGGTAACAACAGCTGCCTGTGGATCATCCTTCTTCTCTTCTTCTGTGGCAACGGAGGCAATTTCGGTGGCGGTAACAGCTGTGGTGACGGCGATTGCTGCTCCATCCTCTGGATCATCCTTTTGCTCAGCTTCTGCGGTGGCGGAAACGGCATCGGTTGCTGCAACAATTACTCCAACAACAGCTGTGGTTGCGGATGCTAATTGCATAGCAAAACAGACGGGGCGGGCAACCGCCCCCTTCTTTATGTTAAATGTTTAGTAAGAATAAACTTTTTGTTTATTAACACTTGACATAATTTCATTTCAGCGTATAATATGTTTGTTTACATTTACTAAACTTCTTGTTTACCGCAAGGAAGGTGACGAATATTATGATGATTGGTGAAAAAATTAAGGAATTACGAGTTCAAAAAGGACTGACTCAGGAAGAGTTGGCGGACAGAGCGGAATTGTCAAAAGGCTTCATCTCACAGCTTGAGAGAGACCTCACTTCTCCGTCGATCGCTACCCTCGTAGACATTCTACAGTGCTTAGGAACGAACCTTGAGGAGTTCTTCTCAAACACCTCTAAGGAACAGCTCGTATTCCCGAAGAGCGATTACTTTGAGAAGTACGATAGCGAACTGCACAACCGAATCGAGTGGATTATTCCGAACGCTCAAAAGAACATGATGGAGCCGATCCTACTCACCTTAGAACCGCACGGCTCTACCTATCCGGACAACCCTCACGAGGGCGAAGAATTCGGCTACATGCTAAGCGGCAATGCGGTTTTGCATATGGGCAACAAGCAGTACAAGCTGAAAAAGGGTGAATCCTTCTACTTCACCTCCAGCAAGACGCATTTCATCACGGCAGGCGCTCAAGGTGCCAAGCTTCTGTGGGTTTCCACCCCGCCGAGCTTCTAACAACCGGCCTTATCGATAAAGCATTTCATCGTATTGGAGACACGACTATGATAGATAACAAATTGATTAACCTTCAAAACATTACGAAGTCCTATGACGGCACGGTTGTACTTGACGACCTGAACCTCTATATCCGTGAGAATGAATTTTTGACACTGTTGGGTCCGTCCGGTTGCGGAAAGACGACTACTCTCCGTCTCATCGGTGGATTCGAGCAGCCTGATAAGGGTACTGTATTTTTCGATGGTAAGGACATTACAAATGTTCCTCCGAACAAGCGTCAGCTGAATACCGTATTTCAGAAATACGCTCTGTTCCCTCATATGACGATTGCGGAGAACATCGCATTTGGCCTTAAGATCAAGAACAAATCCAAGGATTACATCAAGGACAAGGTGGCTTACGCCCTTAAGCTTGTGAATTTGGACGGTTTTGGCTCACGTATGCCCGACTCCCTTTCCGGTGGTCAGCAGCAGCGTATCGCCATCGCACGTGCGATTGTAAATGAGCCTAAGGTTCTACTGCTCGACGAGCCTCTCGGCGCTTTGGATTTGAAGCTTCGTCAGGACATGCAGTACGAGCTCATCCGTCTTAAGAATGAGCTTGGTATCACCTTTATCTACGTAACGCACGACCAAGAAGAGGCACTCACGATGTCCGATACGATCGTCGTTATGAATCAGGGTTACATCCAGCAGATCGGCACTCCCGAGATGATTTACAACGAGCCCTCGAATGCGTTCGTTGCCGACTTTATCGGTGAAAGTAACATTATCCGCAGTACATTCGTAGAGGACAAGCTCGTACGCATCTTAGGTGCAAACTTCCCTTGTGTCGATGTCGGCTTCGGAAACAATCGCGAAGTAGACGTAGTCATTCGTCCAGAGGATATCGACTTGGTTGCTCCGGAGGCCGGCTTGATTCGCGGTGTAGTAACCTCTCTGATTTTCAAGGGTGTTCATTATGAGATGGAGGTTGAGGCCGGCGGCTTCGAATGGCTTGTTCACTCCACAGACCTTTGTCCTGTAGGTGCGGAGGTTGGTATCCGCGTTGATCCATTTGACATTCACATCATGAATGTACCGGAATCCGAAGACGAGGAGGCTGTACAAATTGAAGACTAGTAGTTCGAAAAAGAGCTTTCGGTACAATGCCCTCCTATCCGGTCCGTATACGATATGGATGGCTGCATTCATACTGATTCCTCTCGTTATCGTAATCTATTACGGTCTGACTGCAAAGGACGGCTCATTTTCCTTTGAAAATGTTAAGATGATAACCGATCCGATTTATCGCGACGCCTTACTGTTATCGTTGAAGCTCTCCTTGTACAGTACGATCGTCTGCTTACTGATTGCTTACCCGCTGGCGATGATACTCAAGTCCATGCAGGTTAAGAATCAAAGCTTGATTGTTATGCTGTTCATATTGCCGATGTGGATCAATTTCCTTCTGCGTACCATCGCATGGATGACGATTCTCGAAAACAACGGCATTTTGAATACGATTTTGAGCGCACTCGGTTTGCCGACACTGCACATTATCAACACACCGGTTGCTGTTGTAGTCGGAATGGTATACGACTTCCTGCCGTTTATGATTCTCCCGATTTACAACTCTCTCGCTAAGATTGATAACAGTCTCGTACAGGCTTCAAAGGACCTCGGTGCGAACTCGTTTCAGACCTTTATGCGCATTACACTTCCGCTCAGTGTTCCCGGAATTATCAGCGGTATCACGATGGTGTTCATCCCCTCGTTGACGACCTTCGCAATTTCCGAGATTCTCGGTGGTGGCAAGTTGAATTTGATCGGTAATTTCATTGAGCGTCAATTCCTTTACTACTACGATTGGAATGCAGGCTCAGGACTGTCACTCGTCTTGATGGTATTTATCATCATCAGCATGGCCTTTGTAGCCAAATTCGATAAGAGCTCGGAGGGAACGAATCTATGGTAACCGTAAAGAATCTCTCCAAAAAGATATATATCGGTCTGGTTATATTGTTTCTCTATGCACCGATACTCGTGCTGGTTGTGCTGTCCTTTAACAAGTCCAAATTCCGAAACCGCTGGGGCGGCTTCACCTTGGACTGGTACGCAAAGCTGTTTCAAAATGAAGAAATCATGCAGGCGCTCTTTACAACGCTTATGATTGCTCTTCTCGCCTCGCTCATTGCGACAATCATCGGAACAGCCGCAGCATTTGCCATCAATAAGATGCGCAAGGTCCCCAAGGCCTTCTATATGGGAGTCACGAACATCCCTATGCTAAATGCCGATATCGTAACCGCCATCTCCTTGATGCTGTTGTTTATCGCTACCGGTATTCGACTCGGCTTCGGAAGTATCCTTCTGTCTCACATCACATTCAGTATTCCTTATGTCATACTGAGTGTAACACCGAAGATAAAACAAATGAGCCGAAGCAACTACGAAGCGGCTCTCGACCTCGGTGCAACACCGAGCTATGCATTTCGAAAGGTTGTATTGCCTGAGATTTTCCCCGGTATCGTATCGGGCTTTATGCTCGCATTTACGATGTCGCTCGATGACTTTATCATCACCTGGTTCACGACCAGCCCGGGCATCAACACCCTTTCCACCGTAATCTACTCGATGCAACGTAAAGGTATCAAGCCGGAGATTTACGCGCTGTCCACCATTATGTTCGGAGTGATTATCATCCTTTTGATTCTCATTACGAGAACGCAAGGTGATACAAAAAATCGCAACCAAATTCGGAGGTAACAACATGAAAAGAATCAAAGCATCTGTACTTGTACTGTTGGGCGTACTTATGGTACTTGCCCTCACCGGCTGCGGCAAGAAGCGTGAGCAGCTCGTGGTATATAACTGGGGCGAGTATATCGATCCCGAAGTCATCGAAGAATTCGAAGAAAAGTACGACATCGAAGTTGTATATTCCGAGTTCGAGTCCAACGAAGAAATGTATGCAAAGGTAAAGACCGGCTCCGTAACGTACGACGTGCTTTGCCCTTCCGACTACATGATCGCTCGTATGATCGCAGATGATTTCTTGCAGGAGCTCAATAAGGACAACATTCCTAACCTCAAGAACATCGGCGAAAGCTACCTTAAGAGTTCCGAGGAGTTCGATCCCGGCAACCTCTACAGCGTACCTTACTGCTGGGGAACCGTAGGTATTCTCTACAACAAGACAATGGTTGACGAAGAAATTACGAGCTGGGCTTCTCTCTTCGACGAGAAATACAGCGGCAACATTTTGATGATCAACAGCGTACGTGACGCTTACATGGTTGCACTTTCTTACCTCGGCTACAGCATCAACACGACCGACAAGGACGAAATCGCAGAGGCTACTGCTCTTCTTCAGTCCCAGTACCCGTTGGTCCAGGCTTACGTTGTAGACCAGGTACGTGATAAGATGGTTGGAAATGAGGCCGCTCTCGGCGTTATCTACTCCGGCGAAGCAATCTATACGCAGCGTGAGAATTCCGATCTCGTATACGTTGTTCCGGAGGAAGGCTCAAACATCTGGATCGACAGCTGGGTTATTCCCGCAAATGCTAAGAACGTATCCGCAGCGGAAAAATGGATTGACTTCATGTGCGACCCTGAAATCGCTTTGAAGAACTTCAACGAGATTACTTACTCTACTCCGAACGAGCCCGCAAGAGATCTCATTGAGGAAGACGATATCCGCAACAGCGTAATCGCATTCCCCGGAAGTGACATCACCGATCGTTGCCACACCTTCATCTACCTCGGTGAGGAAAATGAGAACTACTACCTCGACGAGTGGGCAAAGGTTAAGTAATTAACCACAATCGAATACAAAAAATGACCCCGTCCATTTTGGTGGACGGGGTTTCTTATGTTCAATATCATAACCAACACTCTTCTGCATCCGATGCACGTAAATTCGGACAAAGAAAAAGAGCAGCTTACGCTGCCCTTTTCCTTTGATGTGATTGTGTGTATGTGAAACGAAAATCAGCTAATTCATGAAGGCCGTCATGCGGCCCTCCCTCTTATCACGCGCAGGATATAAAAATTCTATATACCTTTTGTTTATTCTATTATACCTATTGTAAGTAAGATAATCTTGTGCTATAATCACGTATTATAGTACTAAATTCACTAATACATCGAAATTGTGATACATTTTCATGCGAATTATCATATGAAAATCACGTTTGACCGAATAGGGAGGACAGCCTATGAAACTACTCGATTATAAGGAGAATCGCCAAAGAGGTAGCGAACAATTTCCGTTCGATTTTCACCACTTTGAGCCCGGTAAACCTCATTACGTCAATACACATCACTGGCACAACGAATTGGAGCTCATTCACGTCATCTCCGGAGAGCTTCGCGTCACAATCGACTCCGATGAATACATCGGCCATGGTGGCGACTTCTTCATTGTAAACGGTGGCGCACTACATAGTACAGATCCTACCGACTGTGTGTACGAATGTCTCGTTCTCGAGTTCGATAAGTTTTTCCGCTCATCACAGATCGTTCGTATGCACCTCGCAGGATATTTTGAAGGCAAATACCAGATCGTCCCGCAAGTACCGAGAGAGGACACAGAAGCACTTATATTATTTGAAAGACTGTTCTCCTCCTTCTTGGAGCCGACGGAGCAGCTTGAGCTCATTGTCTCCGGTTTGGTATATCTGATCATTGCACTTTATAAGAAAAGACACTACTTTACCGCTGTTGGCGACGAGTCGTTACCGAATCTGCAGAGAACGAATGCCATCAAGAATGTCTTTCAATTCATTACCGAAAACTACGACAAGCCGATTACGCTTGAGATGCTGTCACAGCAGGCAGGCATGTCACCGAAATACTTCTGCCGCTATTTCAAGGCTCTGACGGACAAGACGCCAATTGATTATCTGAACAGCTATCGTATTGACAACGCTTGCGAAAAGCTCATCATGACGAAGCTTTCCGTCACCGAGATCGCATACGATTGCGGCTTCAATGATTTGAATTACTTCATTCGCTGCTTTAAGAAATACAAAGGCGTAAGCCCTAAGAAGTACTTGGCCGACCACGGACGTATGCCCGGAATGTAAGTCACTTCAACGAAAGGACGAGTTATGAAACCGATTGCAAGCTTTACCATTGACCATATGAAATTACTTCCCGGCGTCTATGTTTCCAGAAAGGACGCTTGGAACGATACGATTATCACAACCTTTGACATCCGCCTTACGAGACCGAATTTCGAGCCGGTAATCAACACCGCCGAGCTTCACACAATCGAGCATCTTGCGGCGACCTTCCTTCGCAACCACAAAGAATTCGGTTCCAAGGTCGTATATTTCGGACCGATGGGTTGCAGAACCGGCTGCTATCTTCTGCTCGCCGGAGACTATTCCTCTCTCGACATCCTCGATTTGATGCGCGAGATGTTTGCATTTATCGCAGACTATGAAGATGAGGTGCCCGGCGCTTCCGCAATCTGCTGCGGCAATTATCTCGACATGAATCTTCCGATGGCGCGCTACATTGCAAAGCATTTTCTTGAGGATGTACTGTCCGACTTTACGCAGGAGCATTATCAGTATCCGAACTAAGTGTTAAAAACCATGCATTATCTCCCCTGTCCAACATATGATACTATAGAATATGTTGAACAGGGGATTTTTCATGTCACCACACGAATTCACAATTCTGAAAGCCACTGTTCCGTACCTGCATCCCGGCTTGCAGCCGATGCTTCGTCTATATCTTGCTTACAACGAGCTGGTCGGCTCTGTCATGTCTCTTCGCGCCACTCCCTTTCCACCACCCGGAGCCAGCCTAATCGACGATCGTCTCTCGTATTTTGATACATTGCAAAGCATTTGCAGCCCCGGAGAAAAAAACGTCTTGCAGCAGATGCAATTTTTCGAATCGATGATGCAAATGCTAAATGCGCAAGCCGCAGCCTCCGCATCCGGCGGAGATTCCTTTGATGTTCTATCGCATTTTCTGACACCCGAGCAGCAAAGCAATCTCGAGATGCTCAAGATGATGATGGAGATGAACGAAGCATCGATATAGGCCGGTCCGTCCGGTCATAAGCTACGCACATCAGCGGACGTCCAGGCATAAGCTACGCATCTCTCCCATATGTTTAGTCGTATAACGAAGATGGGATGTAGCTATGAAGCATGATTGGTTAAATGACAAACGGCTTGCCGAAATATCCGATGAAAAGAAAGAGGTTCTCGTCGAATTCGCGGAAAGCATGAAGGAAGGAATGACGAAGCAACAGCTCATGGCAGTATTTATGAAGACACAAAAGACAATGAAGCAGCGCAAACTCGTGTTGACTCCCGAGGAAGCCACTTTGATGATTGAGCTTTTGAAGGAGTCTATGTCCTCCGAGGAAAAAACTCGCCTCGACGGCCTGCTCAAAAAGGCCGGCAAATAAAAAGTCAAAAAAGAAGCAGGGCAAACCTTCACGGTCGCTCTGCTTCTTGTGTTTATTTCGTAATGCTCAAACGGTCGATACGACCTGATCGCAAAACCTACTTCACTACGATGTTGTAGATTCTGCCCTTTACGTAGATCTCTTTCACGATATTCTTACCATCGAGAAGTGCCATAACAGTAGCATTTGCACTCAGCTTCTCTTTTACGGTTGCCTGGTCATCGTCCTTACCAACCATAAGAGTTGCCTTAACCTTGCCGTTAATCTGAACAGCAATCTCTACTTCGCTTTCTACCGTCTTAGCCTCTTCGTAGGTCGGCCAGGACTGCTCATATGCGCGTCCGCCGTTACCGTACATCTCCCAAAGCTCCTCGGTAAGGTGAGGTGCTACCGGATTCAACAGCATAATCAACGTACGATATTCGCCCTTCGTGATGCTGTTCACGCGATAGAACTCATTTACCATCGACATCATTGCTGCAATAGCCGTATTGAACTTCAAATTCTCGAAGTCCTCGGATACCTTCTTGATGGTCTGATGCATCTTGATTTCCAACGCCTTGCTGTAGCTCTCATCGTCGTTCATAAGCTCCTGCAGCTTCCATACACGATCGAGGAATCTGCGACAACCCTGTACGCCGGTCTGGCTCCAAGAAGCAGCCAGGTCAAATGCTCCGATGAACATCTCGTACGTACGAAGCGTATCGGCACCGAACTCATTGACGATATCGTCAGGGTTGATTACGTTACCGCGGGACTTACTCATCTTCTGGTTGTCCTCACCGAGAATCATACCGTGCGAGGTACGCTTCTGATAAGGCTCCTTCGTATTTACAAAGCCCTCATCGTACAAGAACTTATGCCAGAAACGAGAATAGAGCAAATGCAATGTCGTATGCTCCATACCGCCGTTGTACCAATCTACGGGCATCCAATAATCAAGGGCTTCCTTGCTTGCAAATGCTTCACTGTTGTCCGGATCGATATAACGAAGGAAATACCAAGAGGAACCTGCCCACTGAGGCATCGTATCGGTCTCGCGCTCTGCCTTAGCACCACACTTCGGACAAGGCACCTCTACCCACTCACGCATAGTGGAAAGAGGCGACTCACCGGTATCGGTAGGCTCATAGCTGTCTACCTCGGGAAGCAACAGCGGAAGCTCACTCTCCTCAAGCGGCACATATCCGCAGCAAGGACACTTGATAATCGGAATCGGCTCACCCCAGTATCTCTGACGAGAGAATACCCAGTCACGAAGCTTGTAATTCACCTTGCGATGTCCTACGCCCTTGTCTGCAAGCCAATCGATAATCGCCTTCTTAGCCTCGGAAACCTCCAAACCGTTCAGGAATCCGGAGTTCACCATCGTACCGGTTGCAACATCCGTATATGCAGCCTCCTCTACATTACCGCCGGCAACTACCTCGATAATCGGAAGACCGAACTTCTTAGCAAACTCCCAGTCACGCTCGTCGTGTGCGGGAACTGCCATAATAGCACCTGTACCATAAGACATCAGTACATAATCACTGATCCAAATCGGAATCTCTTTGTCGTTAACCGGATCGATTGCACGAATACCATCCAACAAGACACCAGTCTTATCCTTAGCGAGCTCAGTACGCTCAAAATCGGACTTTCTCGCAGCCATCTGACGATATGCCACGATCTCATCGTAATTGCCGAGACGGTCCTTATACTTATCGATAATCGGATGCTCCGGAGAAATAACCATGTAGGTTGCACCGAACAACGTGTCGGGGCGCGTCGTGTATACGGTCAACGTCTCATCCAAGCCGGCAAGCTTGAAATCCACCTCTGCACCTTCGGAACGTCCAATCCAATTCTTCTGAGAAACCTTAACACGCTCGATGTAATCCACATCATCCAAATCGTCAATCAGCTTCTGTGCATACTCCGTAATCTTAAGCATCCACTGGCTCTTAACGCGGCGAACAACTTCGCTACCACAACGCTCACATACGCCGTTGACAACTTCCTCATTTGCCAAGCCGACCTTACAGGATGTACACCAGTTAATCGGCATCTCTGCCTTGTAAGCCAAGCCCTTCTTAAAGAGCTTCAGGAAAATCCACTGTGTCCACTTGTAGTAGTTCGGATCGGTTGTGTTAACCTCTCTGCTCCAATCGAAGGAATAACCAAGACTCTTCAACTGACTCTTGAAACGACCTACGTTGTTCTCCGTAACGGTCTTCGGATGAATCTTGTTCTTGATTGCATAATTCTCGGTAGGCAAGCCAAATGCGTCCCAACCCATCGGATACAATACATTGTAGCCCTGGAGTCTGCGCTTTCTTGCTACGATATCCAAGGCGGTATACGGTCTGGGATGTCCTACGTGAAGACCTTGTCCGGACGGATAAGGAAACTCAACCAGTGCATAATACTTCGGCTTGGTATAGTCCTTGCCCACTTCAAATGCCTTCTCCTCGTCCCATATATCCTGCCACTTCTTTTCTATCTGCTTCGGATCATAATGATTCATACTATGATGCCTCCTATTCAAATCATTCTCACCTATTGTAACGAATGTAACGGCATTTTTCAAGCCTTTTACGCTCTTACAAGAAGATAAATTACATAGGAATCGCCCATGTGGCATATGCTTAATGCAAAAAAGGCTTTCCCATGAGTTTTCTTGAAGAGCTTTTCTCTCATTACGGCATTTGGGCAATGCTCGTGCTGATCCTTTTGGAATACGCTTGCTTCCCTGTATCCAGTGAAATCGTCCTTCCGCTTGCGGGTGCATTTGCGGCATCTATGCGCTATCCGTTTTTGTTAATTGTCCCTCTGAGTGTATGTGCCGGGCTGATCGGAACGTACCTATGCTATTATCTCGGACTCATCGGCGGGCAGCCGATACTACATAAATTGACGACACGCTATCCAAAAGCAAGCGGCGGCATACAACGTTCCAAGGACTACTTCGAAAAATACGGCCCCTATACCGTCGGCGTGCTACGCATGGTACCCTTATGCCGAACTTACATTGCATTTGTGGCAGGCGCTTTGAAGATGGACTGCATGAGTTTCCTCTTCTCCTCTCTCCTCGGAATCACCTTGTGGAACACCTTGTTGATCGGCGCCGGCTATAAGCTCGGACAGCACTGGAGCGCAGTCGGACAATGGTATTCCACCTACAAGGGCATCCTCGTACCGGCTGTTATACTAGGAATCCTTACTATAGTAAGCCTGCGAATTGTATTTCGTAAGCGCGAATGAGCATGTAGCACGAATGCTCCACGGAAAATGCACGCGAAATCATTCTTACGCCGCGAATGCTCACTGCATACAAAAAAGGGACTGTCGCAGCAACAACAGTCCCTTCGGTTTCTACATTATATGCTTATTATCAAAGCTTCACTGCGGTGCGGATATCCTCGATCATGTCGATTACCGCGCGACGAGAGGACTCTGCATAGTTGAATCCGCCGGGATTCTCATGCTTGCCCTTCATGTATGCTGCGATAATGCCACGAGAAGAATTTACGATGGCACCGAGTCCGTCCTTGTTGAAGTACGGAGCCAAATCCTCTGCCTTGCCGCCCTGTGCGCCGTAGCCGGGAACAAGAATATACGCATTCGGCATAACATCGCGAAGCACCTTACCCATCTCGGGGTACGTTGCGCCGACAACCGCGCCTACGTTACTGTAGGAGCCATCCATGGAGTCAAGACCCCACTTATGAACCATCTCGCCAACCAATTCGTAAAGTGCCTTGCCGTCTACCTGACGATCCTGGAACTCTCCGCTGGAAGGATTCGAGGTCTTTACAAGAACAAAGATACCCTTGTCATTCTGATTACATACATCGATAAACGGTTTGATTCCGTCCGTGCCGAGGTAAGGATTCACTGTTGCGAAATCTTCGTCAAACGGTGCATACTCGTTCTCGCCCACCTTAATCGTTCCGAGATGTGCGGTTGCGTATGCAGCGGAGGTAGAACCGATATCTCCTCTCTTCACATCGCCGATGACTACCAAGCCCTTAGACTTGCAGTAATCTACCGTCTTCTTGTAAGCAACCAATCCGGGAATACCGAACTGTTCATACATCGCAATCTGAGGCTTTACACAGGGAATCAACTCATAAATCGCATCAATGATGCCCTTGTTGAATCGCCAAATCGCTTCTGCAGCGCCTTCAAGCGTTTGTCCGTACTCCGAATAAGCCTTTCTCGTAATCCACTCAGGTACGAAAGAAAGCATCGGATCCAGTCCTACTACAATCGGAGCGCCGGTCTTTTGAATGTTCGCAATCAGTTTTTGAATCATCGTTCCTCCTTGCTACAGAAACCCTGTCAAGCAGTATCTGTCCATCATTTCATTTGTTCGCACAACATATTGTATCACACAATGAACACAAATACCAGTAGTGTAACCTCACTTTTTGCATGTTTTCCGAAATCGGCGAAAAATGCAATGCCATCATGTATGAATCCTATAAACAGACTGACCACATACGACAGTCTCTTCAATTCGACCGTACACGCGATATCCGTGGAACGGCGTATTTCTTCCCTTTGACAAAAATGCATCCTTGTCAATGAGATATTCCGTGTCAAGCTCCGCAATGGTGAGATCCGCAGACGATCCCTCACGCAAGCTTCCACCCGGGAATCCGATAATCTTCGCCGGATTTGTACTCATGCACTCGATCAATCTCATAAGCGTAAGCTCACCGGTGCGTACCAGATACGTGTATCCGAGGGAAAATGCCGTCTCGGAGCCGACAATACCAAACGGCGTTCCGATAAAGCCTCCCGCCTTCTCTTCCTCGCCGTGCGGTGCATGGTCCGTAGAGATGCAATCGAGAGTTCCTTCTCTCAGTGCAGCAATCAATGCGCTGACGTCCTCCTTCGCTCGATGCGGCGGGATCATCATAATTCTACTGTCATTTTCCTCGATATCCTCATCGCAAAGCACAAAATGGTGCGGGCACACCTCGCCGGTCACCTCATAACCAAGCTTCTTTCCGAGTGCAAGCAGCTCAACGCTGCCTCTCGTAGAGCAATGGCAAAGGTGCAATCTGGCACCGGTCTCGCCTGCCAACAAGATGTCTCGTGCCGTAATAATGTCTTCTACGCTATTCGAAATGCCGGGCAAACCAAGCTCTGCAGCCTTCGGTCCCTCATTGATGACTCCGTTCGCAACAAGCTGCTTATCTTCGCAATGCGCCAGTACCAAAACGTCCTGCTTCGCAGCCTCCTCAAGTGCTTCTCGATACAGGCTTACATTCATAACCGACTTGCCATCCTCGGAAATACCGTATGCACCGGCTTCGCTAACCGCTGCGATATCAACCAATTCATTGCCCTCCTGGCCGATTGTAACCGCACTGATCGGAAGAATGTGAATCAGCGACTCGGTCTGTGCTCTCAAAAGAATGTCCGCAATCTTCTCCGCACTATCGGTAGACGGCAACGTATTCGGCATCGGGCATACTGCCGTATAACCACCGGCAGCGGCAGCCATACTTCCCGTCGCAAGGGTTTCCTTATAAGTCAAACCGGGATCGCGAAAATGCACATGCAAATCCACAAAGCCCGGAAATACGTAGCGTCCGGTGATGTCCTTGACCTCTTCTCCCGCATTTGCCTTAAGATTCTGACCAATCTCGTCGATAACGCCTTGAACGATACGAATATCGCACACTTCATCACGTCCCGTTGACGGGTCTACCAAATGTCCGCCGATTAACAGCATGTTATGTACCTCCGAATCTTTAAAAATTTATAGTTGACAACACCGCGCTAAAGCGGTATAGTACGAATATCAAAATTTATATTTTTGCTAGGGGCGCCTTTGCTGAGAGATATCCATCGATATCGACCCTCATCACTTGATCCGGTTAATGCCGGCGTAAGGAAGCGATTTTTTCTTCAACCCCCTGGGAAAAGTATTCACGTCAGGAGGTTTTTTTATGTTCTTTTATCAAAGTGACGGATACTATTA
This sequence comes from Lachnospiraceae bacterium, assembly GCA_045597165.1. Classification (GTDB taxonomy): domain Bacteria; phylum Bacillota; class Clostridia; order Lachnospirales; family Lachnospiraceae; genus ISDg. Next base: position 18,659 of record JAZODS010000023.1, read on the forward strand.
TCCCACAACCGCAGGCTATGTCCTGTTCGTCGCACTCATCATTGTGGCATTTCTTCTTGCCACGGCCATCACATCACGTAACAACCAAAAACGCTTTGCCAACACAAAACAGCTTGTGTGCTGTGCACTTTGCATTGCACTTGCATTTGTTACGTCGTTCATCAAGATCCTGCCGATGCCATACGGTGGCTCCGTAACGCTATTGAGCATGTTCTTCATCAGCTACATAGGCTATTGCTATGGGCTCAGAGTCGGCCTGTCCTGTGCATTTGCCTATAGCATCATGCAATTCCTCCAGGAGCCGTACATCTTGGCACCGTTCCAGGTGGCATGCGATTATTTTCTCGCATTCACTGCACTCGGTCTGTCCGGCCTGTTCAAAAACCAAAAGAACGGCATGATCACCGGCTATGTTGTCGGCGCACTCGGACGTGGCATCTTTCACATCATCGGTGGCTACATCTATTGGATGGAATTCATGCCGGACAATTTCCCGAAGGTCATTTCCTTCCTCTACCCGATTGTGTACAACATGTCATTCGTCGGAACCGAGATGGTGATTACCATTGTCCTTTTGCTCGTACCTGCAATGAATAAAGTACTCAAAACCATCAAGCAGCAAGCAACGAGCTGATACGTCGGGTTCTCAAATCCACTGTACATCGCTTGGAAGGTACTCTCCTATGATTAGGAGGGTGCCTTTTTTCACTTCAATTACGGCCGTATCCGCGGTAAATGCATTGCTCACTCCAAGCGCATGCGAATTCGTAAGCACAGCGTCCCGTATCGAATATTTCAGTCCGGCAAGTGTCACTCCAGTAGACTCGTTATCCATCGAAAATACGGAAAGCACAGCGCCTTCTCTTCCGCAAATGCGAACAGTTCCGGACGTAATCGCCGTTGCCGTCATCCGATTGTCGACCAGATACCCTCGCTCACCGTTTCGAGCGATGTTCACGAGCAACTGATAGTTGGCCATCGTATGATCCGCACGACCTCCGGTTCCGCCGTAAAGATAAAATTCCCGACAACCGAAGCGTCGGCCCTCTTCCACGGCAAGGCCCGTATCCGTGTCGTCCTTTTCCACGGGAAAACGCATGCATTTTTCAGGCGGTGCGATGCTCGTTAAGGAGTCCATATCCCCCATTACGATCTGCACCGGAATTGCTTCCCGCTGCGTCCAAGCATAGCCACCATCCGCCGCAATGACCAAATCGCCATCGCGAATTTCCGTTATACGATCGCGCGTGCAGCTATCTCCCGCACCGAATATCAGACATCGTTTCATCATGCTCACCTCTCACTGCCGATTCTATCTACAGCAACTGCATACTCTCTAAAAACAATTGTACCTCTTTTACGTTACGGTATTCCGATATCTCCGCCGAATACAAAATGTTCATCTGACGAGTTCCTCTGCCGGCAAATGCTTCTTTGCACGCTTCCTCGCCCCATGCACATCGAAATTCATCCACGAGCTCGTCGGCATCTCGAAACCACAATGCCGTAAAGCTCACACCGTCTGCGTCACGCAGCACGAATCTCAAATATTTCTTCACACGTCCGATGTAGGACATGCGCACAAGCGTCACAGCTCTCGTTGCAAGCAAAGGCTTTGCATTGCCTTTTCCGAGTGGCTCCATCATCGACAGCTCCTGCACAAACGGCATAGAAAGCTGCGAAAGCGACATAACCAAATCGATGTGCATCGTCTTTACAACGCTCGCACCGCTTTCGCGAAAATCGTCGTTGAGCATTTGACGAAGCGCAGCGATCTCGTCCTCGCTCACAGTAAGCCCCGCAGCCATTGCGTGTCCGCCGAACTTAAGCAAATGCTCTGAGCAATGAGTCAATCCATCGAAAATCGAATACGCTTCTATGCTTCTTGCGGAGCCCTTCCATATACCATCGGGCGAATCCGTCTTTGTGATCACAATCGTAGGGCGATGGTATTGCTCGCGAATTCTACCCGCGATAATGCCCGCCAGGCTTTCGTGACAATCCGGAATCGGCACTACCAATACATCGTCCGGTTGCTCACCGAGTTCGCGAATCATCTCAAATGCCTTCTTTAGATTGTGTTCGGTCTGTTCCTTTCGAACCTCGTTGACGGCAACCATGCGCTCACTGTACGCATTTGCCTGAGCAACATCCTCTGTCAACAGAAGCTCAACTCCGGCATCTGCCGTCTCCATTCGACCGAGCGCGTTAATGCACGGCCCGATCACAAAGCCGAGTGTATATACTCGTACATCATTAGATAGACCACATACTTCAATCAACGTACGCAGTCCGAAATTCCATCTATCAACCGGCTTATTCAAAGCACATCTTACAATCGTCCTACTCTCACCGGAAAGGTCCATGACATCGCAAACGGTAGCAAGTGCCATGATCTCAATCTGATGCATAAAATACCCGGGCATGCCTTCTAACGAAAGCACCATATCCATCAACAGGCCGGCTACTACCGCACCACACAGATTGGACATCACGGGGGACGCATCCTTGCGTTTCGGATTCACAATGGCATCCGCAGACGGCAACTCCTCCTGCGGCTCATGGTGATCCGTAACAAGCACCGTCAAGCCATACTGCTTTGCGAGCGCAATCTGCTCATTTGCCGCTATACCGTTATCTACCGTAATGACCGTATCGATTCCGTCACGAACGCACTCTTCCACCATCGCATTGCTGATTCCATAGCCGTCAGCCACACGATCCGGAATTCGATAGTCCGCCGAAATGCCAAGCTTACTAAGAGCATCCAACATCACGTACGTCGCCGTAACGCCATCCACGTCATAATCTCCGATTACACGAATCTTAGCGTTACTCGCTTGCTTCTTCTTTAAAATGCGATAAAAGAGCTGCGCATCCGGCAACGACTCTCCCTTCGGAAGCATACCGGAGTCGGGATGCAGATAGTTTGAAACCTGCTCCACACTGCACAAGCCACGGTTCCACAAGAGCCTTGCAAATGCAGGGGTAATCCCAAACACATCTACAAGCTCAGCCACATTGCCCGGCTTATTGCGCACCATCCATTTTTCTTCATAGTGTCTCATGCGCCAACTCCTGTCTACGACCTCTTCTCCGGGCGTTGCCCTGCCCGTCGCGGCATAGTCTCTTCGCCCCGTTACTCTGCCGCATTTTCCTTACGCTCTGCACGCACGGCGAAGAAATGCCACAAGCTTCCCGCAATGCATACGGAGGAATACGTACCGCAAATCAAACCAACGGTAAGTGGAATCGCAAATACTCGAATCGATTCTACTCCGAGAATAATCAATATAACAACTGTCAACAACGTCGTAAAGGAAGTATTGATGCTTCGCGTAAACGTCTGAGAAATACTATCGTTTACCACGTCCGCAAGCGAATCCTTCTTCTGCTTCTCGGCCAAATTCTCTCGAATACGGTCAAACACTACGATCGTTGCATTAATACTATAACCTACAATCGTCAGCATGCAGGCGATAAAGGTATTGTCCACCGAGATACGCGCCAATGCGTATACACACAGAACTACCAAAACATCGTGAACGAGCGGAATGACCGCACTTGCCGCAAAGGCCAGATTCTTAAATCGAATCCAAATGTAAAGCAACATACATGCAGTTGACACAAGCACCGCTATAATAGCGCCAGACTTCATTCGGTCGCTTACGGAACCACTGATTGTCTCCGTCTCAATGGAGGATTCCTCTACACCGTAGGTGTCGTTCAATGCTTTCTTAAGATCATTGAGCGTACCTTCGTCGTCCAAAAATGCCTTTGTCTTAATAATCAATGCATTGCTACCCTTTACCTCCGATACAGAAGCCGTCTCGCCGATGGTATCGGATACAAAGCGCTCCATCTCGGCATTTGTCGGGAGCTTGTCAGGGAACGTAATCTGCATAGACGAGCCGCCGACGAAATCAAGTCCGTAATTGAGCGGAGTGCCGATGGTTGCCTTATTCACAAACAGCATTACTACACACAACACGATAATAGACAAGGAAACAATCAAATACTTCTTGCTATGATTCACGAACGGAATTCTCTTCAGCGGCTTTGCAACGCCGTACATGGCGGGCTTGTCCGCACCGAGATTGAAGAAGCACTGCATTACGAGCTTCGTAATCAAAAGCGCTGTAAACAACGATACAATAATACCGATAGCAAGCGTCGTAGCGAAGCCCTTAATAACGCCGGAGCCAAGGAAGTACAGCACAGCTGCTGCAATCAAGGTCGTAACATTTCCATCGATAATGGACGAAAGCGCCTTATTGTAGCCGAGCTTAATGGACGAGCGAACCGTCTTGCCGGTTGCAAGCTCTTCTTTGATACGTGAGAAAATGATGACATTTGCGTCGACCGCCATACCGACGGACAGAATGATACCCGCAATACCGGGAAGCGTCAGAGTCACTTCAAATGCCAACAGCATCAAAAGTACCGTTCCAAGGTATACAACCAAGCTGATCACAGATGCCACACCGGGGATTCGGTATACGATTATCATAAAGATGCATACGAGAACAAAGCCGATTGCACCTGCAATCAAGCTGGTTACAAGCGCTTCGCTTCCGAGCGTAGCGCCGACAATATTCGAACGAATCGACGTCAATTCCACCGGCAACGCACCGATACGAATGATAGTGGCAAGATTTCTCGCCTCCTCAAGCGTATCGCTACCGGTAATCATCGCTTCGCCACCGGTAATCGTCGTAGAAACGTACGGTGCACTGTACACCTCATTATCGTAAATGATTGCAATCTGATTTTTCAGTCCCGCCTGCTTCACTGCCCATGCAGTAGCTTCCTCAAATCGCTTAGCACCGTCTCCGGTAAGGGTAAGCTGAACAAAATACTGCGTTCCTTCAAGACCGCCGGAATTCTGGTACATTGCTTCCGCACTCGCCACATCGGTACCATCCAAAATCACATCGCCATCTGCAATGATTTCTTCCATCGGACGTACAAGACTCCATGTCATATCGCCATTGGATACGATATTGCTGTCTCCATCCTTGTTCTGACCATATACAAAGTAGATATTACCTGCATCACCGAGAGTCTTCAGCACCTCTTCTGCATTGTCGACGCCGGGAATGTCTACATTGATACGATTGTCACCCTCCTGAAACACTGCGCTTTCCGGACTCAAGGCCTCGGCACGCATCTGAAGCTTTTCAATCGTATCCGCCATCTCCGTAGCCGTAGGGTTGTCCTTTACGGTCTGGTAGGTAACGCTCACGCCACCATTTAGGTCAAGTCCCAGCTTGATATTTTGTACGCCCGGAACATCATCATCTACAAATCCGATATAAATCCATCCTGCAATCGCAATTACGATAACCAACGTCGTAATAAGCTGCAATAACCCCTTCGTTTTTGTTGACATAAGTATCTCCAATCCTCTCTCGTATTAGGCTGTTCGCTGTCGGAACTTAGTTTTCGGCACTAAGTTCTCGGCGCTTAGTTCTCGGAACTCTCGGCAGCCTGTATCATAATCGCACATTCTACACGTTTTCTCTGAAGCTCGCAGCCCTGCTTGTATACCGAACGAATGTCTCCGTTGAAATTGTATGCATTTGCCGCACAGCCTCCGCTACAGAAGAACTTCGCAAAGCACTCCTTACAATCCTCTTTCGCATATACGTTACAGCCTCTGAACTGCTCACGAAGCTCTGTATTGGTAACTCCCTGATATACATCGCCCATCAAGAACTGCTCATTGCCTACGAACTGGTGGCAAGGATACAAATCACCCCACGGCGTAACCGCAAGATACTCCGTTCCCGATCCGCAACCGGAAAGGCGCTTATATACACAAGGACCACCGCTCAAATCGAGCATAAAGTGGAAGAAGTTAATCCACTTCGTCTTTCTTCTCTCCAATATATACTTGGCCAGCTCATCGTACTGTTCCAATAGTGTCGGGATGTCGTCCTCGGTCAGCGCATACGGCTCATTAGGAGGAGCCACTACCGGCTCAACACTAATCTGCTCAAAACCAAGCTCGGAAAGATGGATGACATCTTTCGCAAAGTCGGTATTGTGATGTGTAAATGTTCCTCTTACATAGTAATCCGTCTGGTTTCTGCTCTCTGCAAGCTTTTGAAACTTCGGAACAATCAAATCATAGCTTCCGGCACCCTTACGGAACGGTCTCATGTAGTCGTTTACTTCCTTGCGACCGTCAATGCTGAGAACCACATTGCTCATTTCCTTATTCGCAAACTCCATGATCTCATCATTGAGCAACACACCGTTTGTGGTGAGTGTGAAACGGAACTGCTTGTTATGAAGCTTCTCCTGCTCACGACCGTACTGAACAAGCTGCTTCACCACATCCCAATTCAAAAGCGGTTCGCCACCGAAGAAGTCAACCTCCAAGTTCTTTCTCGAACCGGAATTGGCAATGAGGAAATCCAGTGCCGCTTTTCCGACTTCAAAGCTCATAAGTGCGCGTCGGCCATGATACTCGCCTTCCTCGGCAAAGCAATAGCGACATGCGAGATTGCAGTCATGTGCAATATGTAAGCACAATGCCTTAACCACTGTGTCACGCTTCGTAAAGCTCTCAATGTAAGGCTCGTAAGCGTCCTCGGAATCCAATACGCCTTCCTCGATCATACGAACGATTTCCGCGTAAATGCTCTCAAGCTCGTCAAGCGCCTCAGCTCCCGAGAGATACTCATCTCCCTCTCCCTGAAGCTTGCCGTCATACTTTGAAAGCAGCTCCGAAAGAAGCTCATCCTTCTCTTTATTCTTGAAGCCCTCGATCATATCGTAAGTAACATCGTCAACAACATGAACCATGCCGCTGTTCACGTCCAATACGATGTTATAGCCATTATTCTTGTATTGATGTATCAAATCGTTATCCTCCGAACTGTATAAATGCGAAACCTTATTACATATAATAAGCAGCGGCAATAGATGTCGCTGCTTATCTTACTCTTATCATGTCTTGTAAATGCTGCAAACGGCATGCTTTACTATGCTCCGAATTGGCATAATAGATTACTTGTTTGCATTCTCACACTTTTGATTACCAACCGTGCAAGAAGTCTTGCATGCAGACTGACAGGAAGTCTGGCACTCGCCACAACCACCCTTCTTTACTGTCTCCTTAAGATTCTTAGTATTCAAGGTAGTAATATGCTTCATATCAAAATCCTCCTACGTGATATAAACTTAGGACATTATATCATACTTTTTTTCATTAGTAAATGCTTTTTTATCATTTGAAAGCACGTTTTGAAACCTCGCATCTTTCAATTAAAATGGGGAATCATTCGTCATCTGAAATATCTCAAAATTTTTATATATAAACACTTGCAAAAGGCTAAAAAACGTGTTATTATCAATGTGGTTTTAAAAACTACATGTGTTGGATTGCAATAACGCATTGCTTAGTTTTTGTTATAACGTCACTTGGAGGGCAAAACATGTCAAATTATATCATTTCCACAGATACCTGTTGCGATTTGCCGAAGGAATATCTTGAGCAGCACAACATTTACGAGGAGCCTTTGTATTTTATCATCGATGACGTCACCTATGGCGGCGACAACGATATGGATCCGAAGCAGTTCTATCAGCTTATGCGTGATGGTGCCGCACCGAAGACTTCCGCTGCTAATGTAGATAACGCCATGAACGCTTTCAGAAAGTATCTCGAAGCAGGCAAAGACATTTTACATATTAGCTTCACGTCCGGACTGAGTTCCTCGTACAACAACATCGTATTGGCTGCAAACCAGCTTCACGAAGAGTTCCCGGACCGCAAGATTGTCGTTATCGATTCTCTTTGCGCTTCTCTCGGCCTCGGTCTTTTGGTACACTATGCTGTTCAGAAGAAGGAAGCCGGCGCTTCTATCGAAGAGGTTGCAGAGTGGGTTGAGATCAACAAGCATCGCGTATGTCATCAGTTTACCGTAGAGCATTTGCAGTATCTGCAGCGCGGTGGCCGTGTAAGCAAGACTACTGCTATCATCGGTACTTTGATTAATGTAAAGCCGGTTTTGCACATCAACGAGACCGGACACATCGTACCTTTGAACAATGTTCGCGGACGTAAGAAGTCTCTTGTCTCCTTAGTAGACAATATGGCAGCTCATATGGACGACGATAACACCTGTATCTTCATCAGCCATGGCGATTCCCTTGAGGACGCACAGTTTGTAGGCAACCTCGTTAAGGAACGCTTCGGTATCGAAGATATCCTGTATCATTACGTAAGCCCTACCGTAGGCTCTCATTCCGGACCCGGAACAATCGCATTGTTCTACCTCGGAAATCAACGTTAGTCATCTATCACATTTATACTTTTTCCTTAAATAAGGCCGCACGTCATTATGCCGTGCGGTCTTATTATATTCTCATCGGATATACGTAAGCGCAATCGCTGTAACCAATCTATGTGTGCTGTGCATGCCACTCTAGGTGATCACTCTCCTCTTCGCCTCCTTGGTCGGATTCTTCGCCTGACGATTTCCTGCGGAACGATTTGCTGCCGATTGATTTGTTCCGGACTGATTTGCTGCCGATTGATTTGTTCCGGACTGATTTGCTTTAGATGGATTTGTCCCGGCTCGACTTGCTACAGACGATTCTGCTTCCGATCGATTCTCCGACACCTTAGCCTGTCGAATCTTCTGCATCTCGCGAATATACTCATTACCCTCCAGCTCATCATAATTCAAATCTTGAAACCTACGTTTTAAAAGTCTTCTTAGCTCAGCATTCTGTGTAAGATTACCCGTAGACTCCGTATGTAACATGTGAAATGCAAAATGCTTCAGTTTTCTGATAAACGAATATTCCGGTTGCTCCTTCGTGTCGTGAAAATGAAGGCTCAAATATTCAATCACCTTCCCGTTCTCGATTGCCTGTTTCGCCGACGGAGTCAACGAAAAAACCATGCCTTGAACAAGGTGATCGCCAAAGCGCTTTCTCACGCGACGCATAAACTGCACATTGCTCTCACCGCAAAATGCAAACGTCACCTTATGAAGCAACGAACGATATTGCTCACAGAATTCCTCCAACAGGTCCATGCTGGCCGGCATGCATACTACGACATCCTCTGCGATGTCCAGTATCGTCTTAGTGCTGATGTTTTTGTTCGCCTCCAGATTTACAAACAAGTAATCATAATAATCCTTACAATGCTCCAGCAGCTCGTTGATTTCGTGTTCAAAGCCGTATTCATATACATCCTTCTGAATGCTTTGATTCATCGGCATAAAATACAGCGAGTCCGGAATTATCTCCAGTTCCCTCTTATTTCGTATATGCTTTCCTGTTTCTCTCCTCAAATGTTGCAAAAAGCTATCGCCGTGCATATAACGCTCCGGCGTGTTCACAGCGTAATACTGCTTAATCGTATCATACCGAGGTCCCAGCAAATGATACCCGAGATTTTCTTTGCCCAAATAGTTCTCTACCGTCATGATTCTACAGGGAAAAGAAAAACTGCTGATGACTGCCGTCAATGACATAATCGCTGCCGTTTCCCTGTTCTGGCCATATGACCAAAATGCCTTTACCATTACCTTCTCCTTTCTTGTCATTTCACCAAATGCAAGACTAATCTCAGCCCCCCATACCACGTTGGCAAAATCAAACCGTAAAATTGTATTCATACCCTACCAATAGTCATAAATGTGTTTCTGTTCACTTCAAGCCCCAAATGAAGTTACATAACACTAATACAGATTATCTTATAATTGTATGAAAGTAAATACCATCTGGCAAAATAACTACTACAACCAGACATTTTCATAAAAATAACTAAAATAAATAGCATACCACTCGCAAAATACTCAAAATGGTATGCTATATGTCCGTCATAATGACGAAATTGCGTTATGAAATTTGTATATATTCACAAATGAAAAACATCGTTCACTAAAACCCGAATTCCAATCTGTTGCATCCAAAGGTCATATTGCCGATTAGTCAAGCAACCCATTCATGTCGTTCACGGTTGAAAGATAGGAATTGCGAAAACGCTTATCGTGTGTCACCTCGGGACCAAACCAGTCAGGAATTAAGACCGTCTCCACGTCATCCATCGATTCGTATTCTATCTCGGCAACCATCAAACCGGAAAGGCAACCTTCAAACACATCGAGCTCAATGATGTGGTCCTCATGCGGAATATAGTATCTTCTCTTTTGCACCAATTGACCCTCTGTCTTTGAGAGAAGATGTTCGTATGTGCTTAACGGAATCTCCTCCTCCACTTCGTGATTCACAATCGCAGCCCCGCCGAATTGTTTCGAAAGATTCCTCTTAAGCGTTAGATAGCAGGTGTCATCCAGTTTTCGAATACGAATGGTACAGCCCTGTGTACACAAGTAAGCCTGTTCAATGTGACGTGACGGGTACTCCCGGTAATCCTCTATCGGTTTTAAAATAATAAATTTACGTTCTGTTTCCATGTTTCATTCCTAACTATGCTCATGCAAATGCAGCATACGTTCCTTTCCTTTTGATTTCGATTCTTTCATTCATCAAGATCATTCACCATCCGATTGCCATCTGCAGAGCGCATAACGTTCTCTTTCAGCAATGACGAATAATCCTTATTTCTCGAGTTCATAATATCCCTACATAATCCTATGGACATTGCAGACCACGTGAACACTGTAGACCATGTGGACACTGTAGACTATGTGAACACTGCAGACTAAATTGACACTGCAGAACAAACCGACATTGCAACATAGTTCCACGCGTCTGCCAAGTTCATTATAACATACAACGCATACGTTGTCACAAACAAATACTATGATTCGAGGTGTCTATGAAGAGCTTATTGAAAAACTTCTTGCTGTGCGGAATTGCCGGTTGGTGCTGGGAATGCTTCTGGACCGGATTGCACTCTCTACGACTTCAGCAACCGCAACTTATGTGTCGCACATCACTTTGGATGTTCCCGATCTATGGTGCGGCAGCCTTCCTATGTCCACTGTTCACGCGCCTTAAGCGTTTCCCTTTGCTCATGCGAAGCCTCGTGTACGCAATCTGTATCTTCATCGGCGAATATATCAGCGGGTCCTTGCTGAAAAGAATTCAGGCATGTCCTTGGAACTACTCTCACGCGAAGCTTAACATCGATGGTATCATACGACTCGACTTCTTGCCTGCATGGATGCTTGCCGGTATCTTGTTCGAAAAGATCGTTCTGCGCACAAAGGAAACCTCAGCCCATGAAGCAACGCATGCATCCGTCACTACACACGCTCCTGTCACTGCACACGCTCCTGTCACTGCACACGCCACCGGTACTACACACTCACTAGACCAATGACCTCCGGCGTCCTGTAGAAAAAGACTATTGAAAGCAAGCAACAAGTGTGTTACGTTAACAGCAGAAAAAACATCTGTCAATCACACGAGAAGGAACCACGTCATGAACAAGCTTATACTCTTATTGCTTCACCACAATACAAGAACGCCGGAAGCGCTTAGATTTATCGATAGCATCGAATCCAAAGGCATATCGGTAGCTGTTCTCAACCGCCTTAGCGCGGAGATTGACGATGCAGCTCTGTATCTTTGCGACGATCAAATGCTCATTCAATCATTGGAGAGCCAATCTGCCGCAGTCATCGGCTGCGAGCTTGATTCAACACTATCTTGTCAGAACATCGCTACGGACATATGGTCGCTCGACGCCGAATATCTCAAAGAACGCTACGACTTCATTGTCGAGAAATCGCACTGCTACTACAGTACAGACGATTTCGACTTTTGTTCTATGGATTACGAAACCTATGAGGAACTATTTCGACTTCATACAAAGGAGCCGTATTATCTTCCCGCGAGCCTGCAGACGTATACGGAGGATGACCTCAGAAAGCATTTTACGACTCTTCGCCAGCATTCTCAGTTAGATGAGCTTGTGCGTCCGTATTGCATTCAAAGCAAGCACACCGGTCAAATCATCGGAAACATTGCTCTTTCAGAGCGTTCTGATTGTACGAGAAATGACTTAAAGAGCAACGACTTAATAAGCAACAACTTTAAGAGCAACATCTTTAAGACCAATGATTTCGTTCCGAATCAGTACACGCTCAATTACTATATACTCCCGGAATTTCGTGGTCACGGGTATGCTGCCAAGGCAATTCGACAGTTTCTCGCGCAGCTGGCTCCGACGTCTCCGATCACGGTTGCCGCAGAGGTTCACAAAGACAATCTCGCTTCCCAAAGAGTGCTTGCTAAGCTCCGCAAGGAGGGCTTCCTACTGACGACGTATGCAAATGACAAACGGATTGTCTACGACCTAGACGAGCTACTATCCAGCTGAAATTCCAGCATATACTTCCTATACCATAACGGACAATGGTTGCGCTGCGTTACATAATTCTCTCGCTCGTCAATCGAAATGCTGTTGAAGAAGACTCCCCAAAGCTCCTCGAAGTTATCCCTCTTCGCAAGAGTGTTCTCTACATATGCCCTATCTTGCGTATCCAGCTCGACCAACCACCAACTCGGGTCACTCGGTGAACTCCTTCGGTACACACCGGCAACACCACGCCCTTTGTCTACAATCATAAAGCTTTCCGTCTGAAAACGTCTCGCAAAATGCGCCATCAATCCCGGCAAAATATTGTTCTTCGGCTCCATAACCGCCAACCAACTATGATCGGCAACCGACTGAAACCGCAGAAATCCGAGCATCAGATGCTCTTCATTTCCGTAGTTTCGCAAAATCTCCATAAGGCGACAGACACATGGTATCGAAAGTTCCTCACTACAGTCTCTTCTCTTAGCGAACGACAGCTGCAGCACCTCATAGATCACTTGCGCACGGTCTGAAGCGTCCGAGAGCGCCGCACGAAGCAGCTTGTACTCAAGATCCGCCGACAGTTTCGTCCGAACACTTCGCAACACCTTTTCGGTCTTGACTTCATCGGGAACCACGGTTATATACTCGACAAAAAGCTCAAAGTTCTGTCCGTCGGTGCGCCCTACATACAGTTCTTGAACGCCCTGGTTCTTACGGTTGGCCCAAGCATCGTACACCGCTGTAAATACACCCTCGGTGCTGTCCTCGCATAGATATATTGTCTTCCACATACCATCTTCCCTTTCCGGTCACTGCACTCGCTTAAACTCACGAGAAGTTACTGCAATCAAACAAAGATATCTGCTTATACCCTGCCCCGTAAGCGTCGATTCTCTTGTTTCTATGCGTGCTGTCTTCTCCAATGAGACAGTTCGTAATTCGGTCTTCATCCCACAATCCCGCATAATCCATCTTGCCATTGCAAGTAATGAAATACTTCGCACGCTTCAGCACAACTCCGAATCTCTTCAGCATCGTGAAATCCAGCCTTCCGGTCCTTCTTGCCGATACAATTCGCTTCGCCGACTTCGGTCCGATTCCGGGTACACGAAGAAGCGAGAAATAGTCCGCTTTCGTCACCTCCATCGGAAAGCTATCCAAGTTACGAATTGCCCAATCGCATTTCGGGTCCAAAAACACATTAAAATTCGGTTTCGATTCGGACAGCAGTTCTTGTGCCGAGAAGCCATAGTATCGAAAAAGCCAGTCAGCTTGATACAGACGATGTTCTCGCAATAGAGGCGGTCCTCCGACAACATCAGGTAACAAAGGATCGTCGTTCACCTTTATAAAGGCCGAATAAAACACCCTCTTTAGATCAAAACTCTTGTAAAGTGCCTCCGCAACCTGAATCAACTGATAATCCGTCTCCTGTGAAGCACCGATAATCATCTGCGTGCTTTGTCCTCCGGATGCAAAGCCCTTTCGCCCATTCATCGACCTCGGCGGAGCGAATTGCAATGCACGATTGTTCGCAATGGTCGGAAGCGTCTCTGCAGACGTCGAATGCAACTCTCCGCTGTGGATTGCCTTCACAGCACCTTTGTCATCAGCCCCTTCTAAGGCAAATGTACGGCCGCCCTTCTTGCTGTCCGTCAACTGACATCCCTCTCTAGACAAATGCTGCTTCGTAATCTGATATGCACTGAGATTACCTCCCGTCATGCCGAAACACTCTCTGCTCTCGTAAATGCCATATTGTATCTGCCTCATCGGCGTCAGTATGTTCTTTCTGGATTTGTGCGGCGCAAGCTGTCGCAGCCCTTCTGCGGTAGGCAGCTCCAAATTCACGCTCAAGCGGTCCGCATACCAGCCGAGCATCTCCACAAGATTCGGGTCCCCACCCGGTACAACCTTTACATGAATGTACCCCATAAATCCATATGTATCGCGTAGCAATCGAAGTGTAATCAACAGCTGTTCAAGCGTGTAATTCGGGCTAACCATGACTCCCGAGCTCAAAAACAAGCCTTCGATGTAATTCCTATGATAAAAGCCCATCGTTAGCTCACACACCTCTTCCGGCGTAAAGCTTGTACGAACAACGTCGTTCGACGAACGATTGATGCAATACTTGCAGTCGAAAATGCATTCATTCGTAAACAGTATCTTAAGCAGACTGATGCAACGTCCATCCGCAGCAAACGAATGGCATATGCCGGCTGCTGACGATGTCCCGACCTTGCCTTCTATCGGTCCTCTCTCCACACCGCTCGATGAACAAGAGACATCGTACTTCGCCGCATCGGAAAGAATCTCAAGCTTCGTCTGCAACGGCAAATTCTCTTGAATAACCATAGTATCACCTCAAATCACTTAACGAACACATCATAGCAAATATATCTCACCGAACTCAGCTCTGCATACGAATCTTAGCAAACGTATCTTAGCAAACATATCTCACGGCACAAATACAAAGTATCCACACATGCCACGCCTGCATCCGAACATCTGTTCTATCTATAGTATACATCTTTTCTCTCATATGTCAAGAACATTTTCGAACATTTGTTCTATGTGTGGCAATCTCCTATTATCATTTTCAAGTCCCCGCTTCACATAGCAAAATATCGCTTTGTCCTCAGCACTTCGTCGTGATTTTGTCCGTAGCACTTCGACATTTTTCGCATATAGTAACTTAGGAAACAAAAAGAGCTGTTATGGACACCAATATTAGCGTTACCGATTTGACCTATTCGTATTTTCGAGAGCACGGAGAGGTTCCTGTCATCGACCACCTCTCCTTTTCCGTAAAGGCCGGCGAATTTGTCGCTATTGTCGGACCTTCCGGCTGTGGTAAGACGACGCTGTTATCCCTTTTGGCAGGTCTCCTCAAGCCGCAAATAGGAAGCATTACCATAGGCGACACACTCCTTCAGAATTCATCGGCATCCATCGGATATATGTTGCAAAAGGACCACCTCCTCGAGTGGCGCACTACAAAGAAAAATGTATCTCTCGGCCTGGAAATCCAAGATAAGCTTACACCCGATACCGAAAATGAGCTTATGCAAATGCTCACCGACTACGGACTACAAGCATTTGCCGGAAGCCGTCCCTCCGAGCTTTCCGGGGGTATGCGACAACGGGCCGCCCTCATTCGTACGCTCATGACTCGCCCGGAAATCCTGCTACTCGACGAACCGTTTTCCGCTTTGGATGCGCAGACGCGATTGTCGGTTTCCAACGATGTGTTCGCCGTCACAAGGCGGTATGGTATCACTTCGATATTGATTACTCACGACATATCGGAGGCGATCAGTATGGCGGATCGAATACTCGTACTTTCCAAACTGCCGACTCATCTTGTTGCCGAACACAGAATAGATCCGGAGCTTGCGGCGCTCTCTCCGATTGATGCCAGAAACTCGCCGCTGTTTCAAACGTATTTTCGTATCATATGGAAGGAGCTGACGACATGAACAAAACGGACTTTTCTTCCCTTACGGAATACCGTAGCTATATAAAAAGAAAGCGCATTTTCATAAATGCACTTCGTGTATCGATATTGCTTGCTTTTTTGCTTTATTGGGAGCTCGGAACACGGTTCGAGCTGTTTGATTCCTTCTTTTACAGTAGCCCGAGCAGGCTATGGCGATGTCTCGTGTCGCTTGCAAGCTCCGGAGCGCTCTTTCTGCATCTGCGCATCACGATATGGGAGACGTGTGTCAGCTTTGTTGTCGTCATCGTAGCCGCCCTCTTACTGGCTACATTGCTTTGGTGGAACGACACACTGCAACAAATCCTCGAGCCGTATCTCGTGATATTGAACAGTCTTCCGAAATCGGCTTTGGCGCCTTTGTTTATCGTGTGGTTCGGCAGTTCACAGCCGACCATCATCATCGCCGCCGTATCGGTTGCCGTGTTCGGGGCAACGATGACAATCTATCAAGCATTTTCCGAGACGGAGCCGGATAAGCTGAAGCTGATTTACACCTTGGGCGGCACAAAGCGTGACGTACTAACGCGTGTGATCTTGCCCGGCAACATGGGCACATTACTCAATGTCATGAAAGTCAACATGGGCCTTTCCCTCGTCGGCGTCATCATCGGTGAATTTCTCGGAGCCAAAGCGGGCCTGGGTTACCTAATCATCTACGGCAGCCAGACCTTCCAGCTTGATTATGTCATCCTATCCATCGTCTTACTGTGTATATTGGCCACCTTACTATACCTCCTCCTTGACGCCGTGCAAAAATGGTATCACAAGCGGGCATGAACCCGAAGCCACCGCACGGCGATTCCATAGAAAAATGCTCCCCGGAGGTCTACCCTCTAGGGAGCATTTGCTCTACAAATTATCTGTTTGCCTGCAGGAAATCCCGAAGCTCTTGCCATGCTTTCGCACGATTCTTTACCAAAATGCCATGAATGCCGAGCCCCTCGGCGGCCGACACATTGTCCTCACGGTCATCAAGGAACACACACTCCGAAGCCTCCAGTTCGTAACGCTGCAGAAGGATCTTATATACGTCCTCCGACGGCTTGGTGATTCTCTCATACGCAGACACTACGTAGCCGTCCACATCCGGCAAGAACGAGAACACCTTTTTCGCATGAAGCTCGAAGATGTCGCCGGGATAGTTCGTAAGCAAGAACACTCGGTAGCCCATGCTCTTGCACCATCGAATCCACTCTTCCGTATCCGGATATAGTGCCACGAGCCTTGTCGGGTCATGAAAGAATGTCCTAAGCGGCTCTTCCATCTGCGGGTGTCTTCGAATCCATTCTTCGAGCGCTTCCTCCATCGTATAGATGCCGCTGTCCATTCCGAGCCACACGTCTCCGAGTATAATATTCTTCACAAAGAAATCGCTAAGCTCCTCGGAAAAGCCAAGCTCCTTCATATAAGCAAGGTATCGAAAATCAACGAGCACCGAGCCGAGATCAAAGATGATGTTTCGAAGCTTACGCGTTCCGTGTCTCCTCAGTCCTGCCTGTAGCCACGTGTTCATCTTATCGACTACATAAGCCGGCTTGACAATCTTAACGCCCTCTCCGAGTCCCATAATCCAGCCCATAAACAGCTCTGTCGGAGCGGCTTGTACACGCACTTCGTAGCGATCATCACCGGTCGGTCGTATGGCAACCTCCGTACCGAAATAATCAATCAACGTACCGAGCAAGCCCTCACGACACTCTAGCGTAATCGTCTCAGGCTCGCCGTTGTACATCTGAAAACGCTTTTGACTGTAATTGTCCATTCCCTTCGCACGGAACAGCTCTCCGCCCTCGCGAGAGGAGCCTTCGTGGATTCGAATCTTGTCCATCTTATCTACGCGATAATGACGAAGCTCCTTCTTCAACGGGTCATAGGCAACGAGGTAATAGGTCGCATTTTCCCAAAGCAACATCCACGGACTGATGTCCTCTTTGGCACCGTTCTTACGCGGCACCAGCTCTTTGTTGCTATTCCACTCAAGATAAACAAAGGAAATGCGCGAATCATTCGCAATCGCTTCGTGAATGGCATCCACGTTGTAGTATATCTTCTCATTCATGCTCTTCACACGGTCCGAGACATATACCTGTCGCTTCAACGACTGCGCTTCGTAACGACTCAATTGTCCTCCGAGCTTCTTGACCAAATCACGCGACTTATTCTGCGTGATGAATCTCGAGGACCACACGGCGTCTACGAGCATCTTAATCTCCGGCAGGTTAAACTCACGGTCTAACAATGAATAGTACGAATTTCTTCCGGACTTATAGCACGATATCTCAATTCCGAAATCGCGAAGAAGTTCAAAATCGGCATACAGCGTCTTTCTCTCTACTACAATATCCTCGGCCTCGAGGTAAGACATTATTTCGGCAAGCGTCAGGGCATGGTTCTCGTCCGTATGCTCGCGAAAAATCTTGATAAGGTGCAAAAGCTTGAGTTTTTGATTCTCCGAACGCGCCATATCCGCTTCCTCCTTCGTAGATTCCACTCAGCCGACAGATCGGCAAGCCTTTCGCTGCTTCTCTCGCTATTTCTTCGGGGTCGAAAGACCGAGGTCCACTCCCTGCATGGAGCTGCTCAGCTCTTTATACGCAATGAAGCAAAGCAGCATCGCAACAACCGCTACCGCTATGCAAATGCCCATACTTACGTACTTCTGTTTTTGGAACGAGCGATACGCCGTATAGCCCGCCACAACAAGAGCAACAACCTGACAGAAGAAATAATCTATGATAAAGAAGCTTACGAACAGAATCGCAACGCTGATAATCGTCATCGTATTCAAAATGTCCGTATTTTCCTTCTCGTGCGGCAGCAAATCCGCAGCCAAAATCGCACGATAGTCCTTCTCATAGGCCGCACGCTGGTCGACCTGCACGTCGTGACGAACCTCTTCCATCCAATTGAGTAGCTCGCCCTTCAATCTCTTGCGAACCAAAAGCTCCTCTTCGCGCTGCATCGGCAAAGAATCCTTCAACATAAGCACAATGCGCATGTTGGTTGCGCAGATGTTCTCGCGCTTCTTCGCATCCGCGTAACCGTATGAAATGACAAGCTCATGCTCACCATCATCCGGCCACATAAAAAGCTTCTCCACAATATTCGAAAGTCTCTTTTGCAATTCGTCGAGATAAATGCGAATTCGGTCCTGCTTCATCGTTTCGTTCAGTCCCGAAAAACGCAACACCTGTCCGTCGCAAAGCGCTGCCAAATGGATCTGCAGTGCATTTGCCTTACGCACAAACGGACTGATGCACACCTCGTATTGCTCATCATCCAAAAATTCCGTGTCTTTTTTCCACATTGCCGCATGAAAGATATCGCGCGGCATTACACAACGACCAATCACTGTACGAATACTCATCGTTCTTATCCTCCGTAAATGACTTCACTAAAACACATCCAAACATCACACCCGCTATAAGCAGTTCATACCTCAAGCAACAGTATAGCATTTTTCTGAGCATTTGTCATGTGTATTTACGCGAAAATGCGCATATTTTGTACCATATGATTCCTAATGCCATTCTCGAACGAACGAAAAATGACGGTATGTGAAGAATCCGAAGGACAACCACTGGTATACGATAAACAGAATTTCCAGCGTGCCGAATGCGGAACACACCCATAAAATCAGCGTCAGTATCATTCCGATTCCCGAAACCATCTCGGTTGCACGGTATTCGGAGTCCGAATATTCCTGCTGAAACAGCAGCTCCACAAAGACAATCAGATACAACAAAAATGTAAAGAACCCCATTACACACCTCCGTTACATATTCGGCTCGCTAAGCAGCCGGGGCATTTACCTACCATCACAGGAAGGGATGTACACTTTTCCTCCATAAGCTCATCGTATTCCATTATATATTTCGTCCCGAGGAGATTGAATACGGGACAAGCATTTTCCCAAAGGAACGGTCGACAGGATAGCCTCCCGCACTACAGTATTCTCCACAGTCCGTGCCCGAAAGACATTCGCTCGCATACTGCGAATTTGTGTTGACAGTTCGGGCGAGTTTCCTTATAATATTAAGGTGTTTGCGCACACGGCGCAAATGCCTGCAAACAATGCTTCTCCGGTCGTTCTTCGATTCGCGGACTTCGCGGAGGCAGTGCTGCATTTTCACTGATTAGGAGGTAACTATGATTACAGTACACAATGGTGGCGTCTATCTGGTAGACGGCAAGCCGGTTGCAGAGTATTCCCTTCCGAAGGAAGAGGCGAAAAAGCGTACCATGGCATATGGTATTCTCTCTGCACACAACACTTCCGGCGACAACGACAAGTTGAAGATTAAGTTCGACGCCATGGTTTCCCACGATATAACGTACGTCGGAATCATCCAGACGGCACGTGCGAGCGGACTCACCGAGTTCCCTCTCCCCTATGCTATGACCAATTGCCACAACAGCCTTTGCGCAGTAGGTGGTACGATCAACGAGGATGACCACGTATTCGGTCTTTCCGCAGCTAAAAAGTTTGGTGGTATCTATGTACCTGCGAACCAGAGTGTTATTCACTCTTATGCTCGCGAGGAGCTTTCCGCATGTGGCAATATGATTCTCGGATCCGACTCTCACACCCGTTACGGTGCTCTCGGTACAATGGGTGTCGGCGAAGGCGGTCCCGAGCTCGTAAAGCAGCTTCTTAAGAACACTTGGGATCTCGATATGCCCGAGGTGGTTCTCGTATACCTTACCGGTACTCCTAAGCGTGGTATCGGTCCTCACGACGTTGCTCTTGCTCTTGTAAAGGCAACGTTCGAAAGCGGTTTCGTAAAGAATCGCGTTCTCGAGTTCGTAGGTCCCGGCGTTGCCGAGCTTCCTATCGATTTCCGTAACGGCGTAGACGTTATGACGACAGAGACGACCTGCTTGTCTTCCATCTGGATAACCGATGAGATTACGAAGGGCTTCTACACCGCTCACGGTCGTGAAGAATGCTACACGGAGCTTCAGCCTGCAGACGGTGCGTACTACGATCGCTTCATCACCATCGAGCTCGATAAGGTTGAGTCCATGATTGCTCTTCCGTTCCATCCTTCCAACGCTTACACGATTCACGAGTTCGTGGAAAATGCCGAGGAGATTCTCGCAAAGGTTGAGGAAGAGGCTTCTAAGAAGTTTAAGAACGTAACCTACAAGCTTACCGACAAGGTAAAGGACGGCAAGGTATATGCCGACCAGGGTGTCATCGCCGGATGTGCCGGTGGTCTTTTCGATAACATCGACGAGGCTGCTGCAATTCTTGCGGGCAACAGCTGTGGCAACGGTTATTTCTCCTTGAACGTATATCCGACCAGCGTACCGGTAAGTCTTGAGCTTACGAAGATCGGTGCTTCCGCTGAGCTTTTGAAGGCAGGCGCCGTAATCAAGCCTTCCTTCTGCGGTCCTTGCTTCGGTGCAGGCGATGTTCCCGCAAACAACGGCTTGTCTCTTCGTCACACGACGAGAAACTTCCCGAACCGCGAGGGCTCTAAGCCTTCCGACGGTCAGCTTTGCGGCGTAGCTCTTATGGACGCACGAAGCATTGCTGCTACTGCGGCAAATGGCGGTATCATTACTGCAGCAACGGACATCGAGTACGAAGTTCCGAAGCACGAGTATCATTTTGATAAGACCGTATATCAGAATCGTCTGTACTACGGCTATGGCAAGGCAGATAAGGACGCCGAGCTCATTCTCGGACCCAACATTACGGATTGGCCTAAGATGGAGGCGCTTACCGACAACATGCTCGTGAAGCTTGCCGCTGTCATCCGCGATCCGGTAACGACTACGGACGAATTGATTCCTTCCGGTGAGACGAGCTCTTACCGTAGCAATCCTCTTCGCCTCTCCGAGTTCGCACTCTCCCGTCGCGTTCCGGAGTACGTAGGACGCAGCAAGGCAATTCACGCAGTAGATCTCGCAAGACAAAACGGCGAAAAACCCGAAGAGCTTATGGAGGTACTTGCTCACTTCGGTGATGCAGAGGCACTCCTCTCTACGACGCAGTTCGGTTCTTGCGTATTTGCAAATCGTCCGGGCGACGGTTCCGCAAGAGAACAGGCAGCTTCCTGTCAGAAGGTGCTCGGCGGATATGCGAACATTTGCTACGAATTTGCAACCAAGCGTTATCGCAGCAACTGCATCAACTGGGGTATCCTTCCCTTCACCTTGGCTGAAGGCACCGAGTTCCCGTACAGCGACGGCGACTACGTATATATCCCCAACGTACGCAAGTATATCCTCGAGGGCAAGGAAGAATTCCCTGCTAAGGTACTGACCGCTGACGGTGAAGTACACGATATCATGTTGTACGTAAAGGGCTTGACTCCCGACGAGAAGGAAATCATTCTCGAGGGCTGCCTCATCAATTACTACGCTGCTCACAGCAAGTAAGATGTTATGCAAATGCACTGTCCTTGCCCGTCATTTTCGCGGGTGAGGGCAACTATATCAAATATATTAAGAGAGGTGTTCCCATGAACAAGATTGCAATGACAACTCCTTTGGTAGAGATGGACGGCGATGAAATGACCCGCATTCTCTGGCAGATGATCAAGGATCAGCTGATTCTCCCCTTCGTGGACCTGAAGACCGAGTATTACGATTTGGGTCTCGTTGAGAGAGAAAAGACGAAGGATCAGGTAACTTTGGATGCCAGCTACGCAGCTAAGAAGTATGGTGTTGCGGTAAAATGCGCAACCATCACTCCCAACGCACAGCGTGTTACGGAGTATAACCTTTCTCAGATGTGGAAGAGTCCGAACGGCACCATTCGTTCCATTTTGGACGGTACCGTATTCCGTGCTCCTATCATGATTGATTCCATCAAGCCCGCCGTACGCGGCTGGAAGAAGCCCATTACCATTGCACGTCACGCATATGGCGATGTTTATAAGAACACCGAATATCGCGTTCCCGCCGAAGGCAAGGCTGAGCTCGTGTTCACTGCTGCTGACGGTACCGAAACGTTCCGTGAGACGGTATACGATTTCGAATGCCCCGGCGTAATTCAGGGAATGCACAACAAGGATAACTCCATCGCTTCCTTCGCAAGAAGCTGCTTCGAGTATGCTCTGTCCAGCGGTGAGGATTTGTGGTTCTCCACGAAGGACACAATCAGCAAGAAGTACGATCATCGCTTCAAGGATATCTTCCAGGAAATCTTCGATGCAGAATACAAGGAGAAGTTCGAGGCTGCAGGCATTACGTACTTCTACACCTTGATCGATGACGCCGTAGCTCGTGTTATCCGTTCCGAGGGTGGTTTCATCTGGGCTTGCAAGAACTACGACGGTGACGTTATGAGTGATATGGTCAGCACCGCATTTGGCTCTCTCGCTATGATGACGAGCGTATTGGTTAGCCCCGATGGCAACTACGAGTACGAGGCTGCACACGGAACCGTTACTCGCCACTACTACCGCTATCTGAACGGCGAAGAGACGTCTACGAACCCCGTAGCAACGATCTTTGCATGGAGCGGTGCATTTAAGAAGCGCGGTGAGAAGGATAACCTTCCGGAGCTGATTGCATTTGGCGAGAACCTGGAGGCTGCAACTCTCGCTACCTTAAATGCGGGAATTATGACGAAGGACCTCGCAGGTCTTTGCGAAGGCATCGAAGTTACTTCCGTAAACTCCGCAGACTTCATTGCAGCAATCGCCGAGCGTCTGCAGGCTTTCTATGCGTAAGTACATCACTTGAATTCGCACGCAATTGCGTTGATATAGCAAATACAAAAGGGCTTTGCCGGTTATGGCAAAGCCCCTCTTTTATTTCTTACCTATCGTTAAGATTCTCACATATCGTTTAGGATTTCTTCAACAAGCCTTACGGCTTTACTTCATAAATTCTCGAAGCCGCGCTGCAAGCACCTTGCTCACTTCCAAATGAGACAAGTATCCGGGATGCATACGACTGCCCACCGTCTCGTCGGTCATTTCCGGCAGACGAAGGTACGAGCAATTCTCATCACCGCTCTTTCGCTGATAGCTTTCCAGTGCGTCCAACATATGCGGCTCGAGCGAATGTCCGATCATTCCGTATACCCAAAGAATATGTGCATGGGGATGCTTGCTTCTGAGCAGCTCAAGAAATGCAACCGAAGCGTCGGCAAATCGCTGCACAGACCCCTTCTCAAATGTTCCGTCCGGGAGCTTGGATTGCTTGTACTGCACACCGGTATCCGGATCGGTCCACGGCTCCATGTCAAATGCTCCGGTATCGTTCGTTCCGAGACTGAGAACAATCACCTCGGGCTGAAACTCATCGAAATCATACTCCTCATGCGCACCGCGCTTCGTTACCTCAGAACCCTCCAGTAGGCCGCAAATCTTCGTATAGACAGTAGGCATACTGCTTGTCACATCGTTGTTATAACCGCAGTAAATGCCCCAACCGCTTTGCGCAATCGCCTGATACTCCGCATTCAACGCTTCTGCCGTCAGATACGAGTAGTTCAAATACGAAGAAAACAGCATCGAAACCCAGTCATTTTCCTGCTTGGCACCCAATGCGCCCTCGCCGCAGGTGATGGAATCGCCGATAAAAAGGATTCGATTTGGGCGACTCTCAAACGGCACGAGCTCGCCGTCGGTCAGGACATCGAGCACATCGATATAGCCCTCATCCAACCCGTCGGGCGGCAACGTATCCTTCATAATGCGGACACGATTCACATGTTCGGGATTCATGTTTCGGAGGATTGTAATCTCATTATCGCCTTGCTGCAGACAGGTTCGTGCGATAAATGCACCATTTACCAAGATCGTCACATACTGCTCGTACATGCTGTATGCTGTATGCAGACGCACCGACAACGAGGTTGCCTTTACCGCCAATTCGATACCACTTCCGGTCCAGAACAACGTCGGTCTGTCCGTGCTCTGCGTTCTTCCGTGAACGTGTACCAATTTCCAAGCCTCTTGCGAAATCGCTTTCATGACGATAACCTCCTACTTCGTATCATTTGTATGTCATCACCGATGGCCGGTTGTGTCCGAACCAACCGCGATGAACTATTCCTCAGTAGACTCCTGCTCTGCTTCCTTCGGCTCTTCACACCAAATCACCGTGCCGTCGTCACTGATCTGAATGTGGCGCTTCTTCAGTCGCTTTGCGACAATGCCTCTAAAGACAACATACAGCACCGAGAATAGCGGTACGAATATGAGCATACCCGGAATTCCGAGAAGTGAGCCACCGGTCGTAATCGCCGCCAACACCCAGATGGCCGGCAGTCCGATCGTGTCTCCGACAACCTTCGGATAAATCAAATTGTTCTCCAGCTGCTGAAGCACCAAGAACACTACGATAAACCAAAGTGCCTTGATCGGGCTTACCATGACAATCAAAAACGCACCGATTGCGCAGCCGATAAATGCACCGCACACGGGAATCAACGCCGTCAAAGCAATCGACACACTGATTGCAAGCGCATATGGGAACTGACACAGCGTCATTACGATGAAGAACAGCATACCGAGAATGCACGCCTCCACGCACTGTACCGCAAAGAAATTCGAAAAGGTAGTCGACGCGAGGCGAAGAAAATCAATCACCTTCTCAACCGTCTCCTTCTTGAAAAATGCATAGAGAATCTTCTTGCCCTGAAGCCCAAGTGAGTCCTTTTCCACAAGGATGTACACCGCAAAGAACAATGCCAGGACAAAATCTACGATTGCACCGAACAAGGTCGACGCAAAATTGATGGACAACGAGATAATAGTTCCCGCACCGGAGAATACAAAATCACCGAAGCTATTCCAAATCTGCTTCCAATCAACCGAATTGATATCGAGATGCGGAAGGATGTACTCTTTCACCCACGCGGTTTCATTTGCCCACGCAACAAGGCGATCCCAAAACGCCATAAACGTATCCGGTATGTCGCTTAACGTAATACCGATCTGCGGAATGATAATGCAAAGCACAAGCGTCAGCACCGCCACTACCGCTACAAGTGCCATCACAAGTGCAAATGCTCTTTTGTGTCGACGAACAAATCGTCCCGGCCCTTTGTCCTTACAGCGAAGCAGCAGTCGTTCAAATGCTCTCATCGGAATGTTCAAAATAAACGCTATACACGCTCCGAGAACAATCGGAAACAGAATGCTCACCAACGTCTGCACAAACCCAAGAACATTTCCAAGCTTGCTTACTACTACGTAAAACAGAATCCCAAAGGCGATAAGGCCGCCCAGCTTCAACATATTGTTTCTATTCAGATCCATCGATATCTCCCCTAGTTAAAGTATATCAGCTTCTCTTCCGGTTCCTGCGCCGGAACAAAACTCGTCGCATACAGAACCGGACCCTTTCCACCATACTCTCTGTGTCGCTCCACACGCATTGTTGCAGTCACCTGCACCCACTGCCTACTACGCAATGACTTCATATCAACCGTCGGCGGAGCCTTTGTTAACAAGCCGATAAATGCAATGTCGTCCGCACAACAGGTCATGGCCATACGGCCGGGAACGATATAACCGTTCGGAAGCTTAGAGGATACGTACAGCATTCCGAGAAAATGCACCGTCTTTCCTTCGTACAGCTCCGGTCGATCCATCGCATCCATATACCAAATGCCGTAATCGTCGTCCGTGATATACAGCTCCTGCGCATTGATGTCGTACGGAAGCTCCTCTTCCTCGTCCACATTGTCCATTCCGTCCGCACGCTCGTACATAATCTGGGCCTTGCGATTAACCGGCTTAATGCTTCTGCGAATCGCAGTCTTATCCGTTGTATCATCACATCGATTCACGATGATAACGTCTGCATAGCGAACCTCGTCAAGCATAAGAGAACGCATATTTGCGATGTACGTGGGGAACGTGCTTGCGTCTACAAGCGTAATGATCTGCGCCAGCATCCAGTCGTCCGGATAATTTAATTCGAGAAAATGCTCCAGCTTCCACATGCCATTCATCTCAACCATGATCATGTCCGGCTTATAGAACACTTCAAGCCCCATCAAGAACTCATCCGTCAACTGCTCCTCATTTTCCACGCTGATAATCTGAATGCCGCGCTTTGCAAGAGCTACCTCATCGTATTCCTCTTCACCCTCTTCACAGAGAATAATCAGAATCTTGCCCTCCTCGCGAAATTCGGGATCCTCAAGCGTCTCCTTAATAAACGTCGTCTTTCCGCTATCTAAGAAGCCATGAATGATAAACATCGGTTTTTCCATGGATTCCACTTCCTTTCTCGCTACCGAGAGTGTCTACCGTGCCATCTGCACACGGCATCGTCTCAATGGCTAATTACAAATCAAAAAGCTGCTGAATCAAATGCTCCTCCAGCTTACTGCCGATTACGCATATGCGTCCGATAATATCCGGCTGTCCCGTACGAATCTCATATTCACCGGGCGTCAAATCGAAATAATACCATGTACCATCCGGTGATGCAAGCATACCCTTTGCACGAAGAATCATGCCATATTCAGAAGCATTTGCCAGCTTGTCAAGGATGTCATCAAGAGTCTCGCGGTCATACTTCTTAACCGTCTCACGGCCCCAGCTTGTAAACACCTCATCCGCATGGTGATGATGTCCGCCGCAACCGCAGTCGCAGTCCTCGCCGTGGTGATGATGGTGGTGATGCTCGTGCTCCTCACAGCCGCAATCGCACTCTTCATCGTGGTGATGATGGTGGTGATGCTCGTGCTCCTCACAGCCGCAATCGCACTCTTCATCGTGGTGATGATGGTGGTGATGCTCGTGCTCCTCGCAACCGCAATCGCACTCCTCATCGTGGTGATGATGGTGATGATGCTCATGCTCCTCACAGCCGCAATTACATTCCTCATCGTGGTGATGATGATGGTGATGCTCGTGGTGATGACCGCAGGTCGGACACACCTCTTCTTCCTCCATCAATTCCTTAGCAAGATCTACCTTCGTGTTCATCGCACCGAGAATCTGTGCGCCACTAAGATCATCCCAAGGTGTTGTTACAATCACAGCATTTGCATTCTTCTCGCGAAGCATTGCCACACAAGCATTGAGCTTGTCCTCGCTTACGTTCTGGCTACGAGAAAGCAAAATGGTCTTCGCATATTCTACTTGATTGTTAAAGAACTCGCCGAAGTTACGCATGTACACACGGCATTTTCCCGCATCAACTACCGCAACCAAAGCGTTAATCTCCATATCGGCGTCTTCGATTCTCTCAACCGCCTTAATCACGTCAGACAGCTTGCCTACTCCCGACGGCTCAATCAAAATGCGATCGGGTGCGAACTGCTCCTTTACCTTTTGCAAAGCCTCGCCGAAGTCACCGACAAGCGAGCAACAGATGCAGCCGGAGTTCATCTCCGTCACCTCCACGCCGGCATCCTTCAAAAAGCCACCGTCAATACCGATTTCACCGAACTCGTTCTCAATCAGAACGACCTTTTCTCCCTGATATCCGTCAGCCAACAGCTTCTTAATAAGCGTTGTCTTGCCGGCACCGAGAAAGCCCGAGAAAATATCAATCTTCGTCATATCGTCAATCTCTCCTTTACCTTCTGTTATTGAATTCCGGTTGTACCGAAGCCTCCTCGCGAAGCTCCGTCCAAATGCTCTACCTCGTCAAACTCCAGCTTCGGCTGATTCTTCATAATCCGAAACTGGCAGATGCGATCGTTAACGTGAATCTCCGTATCGCGCATAGCAAGCACGGGGTACATCCATTCGTCCGAGTCGCCACAGTAGCTGTGATCCACAATTCCCATGTGATTCGTCTGAATGATGCCGAAGTTTCTGTAGGTGCTGCTTCTCGGCACGATATGCGCCTCATAGCCTTCCGGCAGCTCCATCGCCACTCCGAGGCGTATCAGACGAGTTTCTCCTTGCTTCAACACGACATCCTCGGAAGCACGAAGATCAATCCAGTCGGATTTTCCGTCGATATAACGAAGCTTTTCTATCTCATTGCTAATGTACTTTATCTTTATCTTTTCCATGTGTCCTCGCCGGTTCTATACCGCTTGATAAAATGCAAGGTATCCGAGGTAAGACTCGTAAATATCCACCTTGCTCGTAACCTCCCACGGAGCATGCATGTTCTGCACCGCAACACCGCTGTCGATTACGTTCATACCGTAGTTGCCCATAATATACGCAATGGTTCCGCCGCCGCCCTGGTCAACCTTACCGAGCTCAGACGTCTGGTAGCTTACCTTAGCGTCGTCGAGGATTCTTCTGAGCGTTGCGATATATTCCGGATTGGCGTCGTTGGAGCCCGACTTTCCGCGGGAACCGGTATATTTGTTGAATACAAGACCCTTTCCGAAATAAGCCGTGTTCTTCTTCTCGGACACGCCCGGATAATTCGGGTCAAATGCCGCACTGACGTCCGAAGAAAGCATATGCGAATTCTGCAATGCTCTACGAACAACCAACTCTGAGTACTGTCCGAGACGATCTGCCAATTCCGCTACGCAATTCTCGAAGAAACGGGACTGCATACCCGTAGCGCCTACGCTACCGATTT
The DNA here is from genome assembly GCA_045597165.1 of Lachnospiraceae bacterium. Taxonomy (GTDB): domain Bacteria; phylum Bacillota; class Clostridia; order Lachnospirales; family Lachnospiraceae; genus ISDg. The sequence continues at coordinate 47,944 of JAZODS010000023.1, forward strand.
CCTCTTTGTCCACCAAAAGACATACGGCAGTTCTGTCCGTCTTCTCCAATGCGAAAAGCGCCTCTGCGGAAGGATATGCGCACACGCGGTCATCCTGTCCGTAGCCGATAATCATGCTGCGGTCGATTCCGTAATCTCTTGCCGCACCGGCAGGTACAATCTCAAGCTCTGCCGAATGAAAATCGTCCTCCTCGATATCGTAGCGTTCCTTCAAAAGCTTCAGTGCATGCGCCTTCACCGCTTCCTTCTCTTCTCCCGCAAGCGGCATCGACGCGAAGGTCACGTTCAAGTCCTCGCCCTCGATTACCTTTGCAGCATTTTTCTGAAGCTGGTCGGAAGCCAAATGGATGAGCAAATCGCTGATACCGAATACCGGATCGTCCTCTGCCTCGCCGATCACCACGCGAACAACCGTGCCGTCCTTCTTAACAACAACTCCGTGGATTGCCATCGGAAGGGTAACCCACTGATATTTCTTCACGCCACCGTAATAGTGCGTATCCAAAAGCGCAATGTCCGTATCCTCATACAACGGATTCTGCTTCAAATCCAGTCTCGGCGAATCGATATGCGCACCGAGAATCTTCATGCCATCCTGAAGCGGTCTATCACCGATGTGGAACAAGGCTACCGCCTTTCCCATCACGTTGTAATATACCTTGTCCCCTGCAGTCAGCTTGTTGCAGGTCATCATATCGCGAAAACCGAGCGCCTTTGCTCTTTCGATAATCGTCGTCGCACACTCGCGCTCTGTCTTATTCTCCGAAATAAATCTGCGATATCCTTCGCAAAATGCCATTACTTTGTCCAGCGAAGCCTCATTATATTTCAGCCATGCAGAATCCTTCTTGCCCATACTCATCCTCCTCATAGATCCTCTTACTATTGTTACAGTGCGGTTCTTCTGTACTTACGCCTTCGGAACGGGCTTAGCCAGCTCCAAAAGCTCCTGCAGCTCTTCTACGGTAAAATAATAATGCGATCCACAGAATTGACAATTCACTTCGATTGTCTCGTCGTCCGCGATCAATGCGGTCAGTTCCTTTTCGCCCAACGAAATCAAGCCCTTTGCATAACGCTCCTTCGAGCAGTTGCAACGATAATTGGCTTCCATCGTATCCAAGATACGAAGTTCGAGACCGCCAAGCAATTCTTCTAAGATATTCTCAGGAGTCATACCCGCGGAAAGCATCTCGGTCACAGACGTAATGCCTTTGATGCGCTCCTCCAATGCTTCGATTACACTCTCCTCGGCAAACGGCATCAGCTGTACGATAAATCCACCTGCTTGCGCAACGGTGTTGTCCTTATTCATCAACACGCCAAGACCGACACAGGAAGGAGTCTGTTCGGAGGTCGCAAAATAATAAGTCAAATCCTCCGCAATCTCTCCCGTCTGGAGTGCCGTGTCACCAACGTAAGGATCCTTAAGTCCCAAGTCCTTCATAACACTGAGGATTCCCATGTCGATGGCTCCACCGACATTGAGATGTCCGTCCGCTCTCGGAGGCAAGATAACCTGCGGGTTCTTTACGTAGCCCTTAACGTTACCCTTAGAATCCGCGGTAACGAGCATTCCTTCAATCGGTCCGGAACAATCGATCTTCAGCGAAAGCAAATCCTTATCGCCCTTCATCATGACACCCATCATACAACCGGCGGTCAAAAGTCGACCGAGTGCGGCTGTTACAATCGGGCTCGAGGAATGTGCATTGCGAGCAAACTCCGTAAGGTCCTTTGTTGTTGCGGCAAATGCTCTGATCTGGTCGCCTGCCGCTGTCGCGCGTACTATATAATCCATCCTACACATATTGCTTTCCTTGTTGAAAGCCTTCCTTTGCTATGATATAAATCCGTTCGGACTGCTCCGTTGCCGGCTGCTTGGTAAATGCATCGTATACGGCCAAGCATTCCATTCCGGCCTTCGCAACCAGTTCTTTGATCTGCGCAATCGAGTAAGCACGTTGCACATGCGTCTCCGTCATCTGCTCATACAAATCACTCTCTTCCTCGACTCTCGAGTAAATGGTGAGATCGTATTGATTGATGCACGCGGAAGCATCGTATGCATTTTCCCAGACGATCGTTCCGTCCTCCCAATGCTCCACTCGTGTCTCGTCACCGAGCACGTGCTCATAATAATAGGCTGTCTTCAGATCAAAGATAAAGACACCGTCCCGCTCCAAATAATTATTCACCAATCGAAGCGTCTTTAATACATCCTCTTCGGTCAACAAATAATTCATCGTGTCGCAGACACTGACAAATGCTCGAACCGTGCCATACAGCTCCATCTCTCTGATGTCCTGTAGCAGGTAAAGGATGTCCGGCTCCTCGAGGAGCTCGTACCCTTTGTCCCTGGCAATCTCAAGCATGTCCGGGGAGGAATCGATGCCTATCATGTCGTAGCCGCTCTTTCTCAGGCGGATTGTCATCTCGCCCGTTCCGCAACCGAGCTCTGCCACGATACCTTCATGAATCCCATACGATTGCAGGAGTGAGCATAAATACTCACTCCAGCTATCATAAGGTATATTATCCATGCACATGTCGTAGATTGTTGCAAACCCACTGTATGCATCCATCTGCTTACTCATTTGCAACGATCTGATCATAAACCGGTACCAATGCGGGGTAAATCGCACGGAATACCTGGTAACGCTTCTCGTACTCAGCAACAATTGCAGGCTCCTGCTCAATCGTGTCTACGACGCGGATAAGCTTTCCTGCTGCTTCCTCTACCGAAGCGAATTCGCCGCAGCCAACTGCCGCAAGAATTGCAGCACCGTAGCCCGGACCCTCTTCACAGTTGATCTTGTCAACCTTTACGTTCATGATGTTAGCGAGAACCTTACACCACAACGGGCTCTTAGCACCACCGCCGATTGCACGAATGCGTGTAATCTCTACACCGAAGGAACGTGCGATCTCAAGTGCATCACGAAGAGCATATGTAACACCTTCCATAACAGCAAGAGTCATATCCTCTCTCTTCGTGTCCATGGAAAGACCTACGAAGCAACCACGTGCGTTCGGATTGTTGTGAGGAGTTCTCTCACCCATAAGGTAAGGAAGGTAATATACGTTGTTCGTACCGATCTCGGTAATGTTCTTCTGCTCTGCTGCGTAATCCTTCGTACCGATGATGTCATCCATCCACCACTTGTTCGAGGATGCTGCGGAAAGCATACAGCCGAGGAAATGATACTTTCCGTTCGCATGTGCGAAGGAATGCATAGCATTTGCATCATCTACTGCGAACTTGTCCGTAGAGATGAATACCGTACCGGATGTACCGAGGGATACGGAGCACATACCATGCTCAAGCGTACCGGTACCAACCGCACCTGCGGCGTTGTCGCCTGCACCTGCGATAATCTTAACGGTCTCAGGCAAGCCGAGCTCTGCTGCGATCTCGGGAAGAATCGTTCCTACTACCTCGTAGCTCTCGAAAATCTTAGCGAGCTGATCCTCGGTAACGCCTACGATCTCCATCATCTCCTTAGACCAGCACTTGTGCTCTACGTCAAAGAGAAGCATACCGGATGCATCCGAAACGTCGGTACAATGTACACCGGAAAGCAAGTAAGCGATATAATCCTTCGGAAGCATAATCTTCTTAATCTGTGCAAACAATTCAGGCTCGTGCTTCTTCACCCACAAAAGCTTGGGAGCGGTAAAGCCGGTCAATGCCATGTTAGCGGTGTATGCGCTGATCTTCTCACGTCCGATTACGTTGTTGAGATAATCGCATTCCTCCTGAGTACGACCGTCGTTCCAAAGAATTGCCGGACGAAGTACGTTGTCGTTCTCATCGAGAATAACCAAGCCGTGCATCTGACCACCGAAGCTGATACCTGCAACCTGGGATGCATCAAAGCCGTCAACCAACTCCTTAATACCAACCTTCATCTGGCTCCACCAATCCTCAGGCTTCTGCTCAGACCAACCGGTCTTCGGGAAATACAGCGGGTACTCCTTGGAAACGATGTTCTTAATCTCGCCCTTCTCATCCATCATCAAAAGCTTTACTGAGGATGTTCCTAAGTCAACTCCTATGTAATACATATTACACCTCCGAAAATAATCTAAAATGTTGTTATAGGATCACGGGTGATACCCCGATAATCTATCCTTCTTATCATACCAATAATTACGCCTGAAAGTCAAGATATCATGGCGATTTCTCGGCAAATTCGTATGAAAAAAATGCTCTTACTGGCCCATGTCGTTACCGAACAATCCGAGAATGCTTCTCGGAGCCATAAACGTCACCGCACGATTGTAAATTTTGATTGTTACGTCGTCCAATTCTCCGCCGAACTCACCGTCCAACGTCCAAGGAATCGGTGCTTCACTTGAGAAGTTGACCTCCTTCACTCTCGCATACACGATATTCGGATTGTTGAAGTTCTTTCGCAAAATATCGTTCACAAGCTCCGGCAACTCCATAGGCTTTGTATCGCGCACGAGGAAGAGCTCATACTCTCCGTCATTTAGCTTCACGTCGGGACCGGTAATGCCTCGAATTCCGCCGATCGACTCCGAGCTGACAACCATGCCGTATACAAAATCGTCCGTAATCTCGCGTCCGTTCATACGCACCGTCATGCGGTATTTCTTCATACGCGCAAGCGAGCCGGCACCGTTAATTACGTAGGCCGCATGTCCGAATACATTCTTCAGGTTCTGCGGTGTAGCGTACGACAAATCGGTAAACAGGCCAAATGCAGCCGTGTATACAAAGTACTTCTCGTTAAACTGCGCAATGTCGCATTCAAAGGTGTAGCCGCTCTTCGATAGCTTGGCTGCCTCTACCACATTGCTCGGAAGATTCAGCGTATAGGCGAAGTCATTCGTGCTTCCCGCCGGTATGTACACAATCGGCACACGTTTTTCGTATTCCGTCCTCATCATTCCGTTAATAATATCGTGAAGCGTTCCGTCTCCGCCCGAAGTGATTACCTTACAGCAATCACCCTCTTCCATATAGGCCATCACGAGCTCTGCCGCATCGCCCTTCTTTCTCGTAGGGCAGATTACGAGGTCGCAATCCTCCTCTACGAGCTCCAGAACAACATCGTTCAGCTTCTCACGAATCTTCTTCGTGCCGGCATTCGGATTATACACAAATAACTGCTTCTTTCTCATACTTCCACCTCTTCAAGCACTGCTACTTGTTACACACATCTTCAGTATCACATATATATTCACTACGCCGTCTATGATGAAGAATCCCGCCGATTCTCCCGGCCTCCTTAGCCGTTAAGCTACCCCAGCCTTCGTTCAAAATACGGTCGTAATAGCCCAGTTCCTTCGCTATCTCGTACTTCGGCCACTCCGCCGGTGTTATCTTTGTGGGATCGACTTTTTTCTTCTTCATATACTGCCTCGCTTTTTTTGAATAGTATTCTCCAAAAGCAATTTCAGTATACTACAGCAGCAGCTCTTTTTGTAGTCCAAATGAGTAAATAAATTTTTCTTTCACATTTTTACCCGTAGCACGAGAAATCGCATCCGCGTACAGCTTCAGCTGCTCCTCGTATCGGCCTCGCAGCATCTCTTCCGGCTTATCGATTCCCGCCGTACGGTCCGTCTTATAGTCCAAAAGCACCATCTCACCGTCCTCCTCAAAGTACGCGTCGATAATACCTTGCACAAGAACCGTATCGTCCTCCGAATACTTCTCGTCCACACGCTGCGCGGGTACGCTCATAACAAACGGTTGCTCACGATACAACGCTCCGGCTTCGGCCGCCGCGCGCATTCTCAGTCCGATCAGGCTGCCGTAGTATTTCATAAGCTGTTCTACGGAAATGTTCTTCAAGTCCTTTTCCTTCAGCTGTCTGCGCTCAACCATTGCCGTGAGCTCACTCATACAGGCTTCCTTCGTAAGCGGCAAGGAATAATCGTGCAGCTCAAGTACTCTATGATAGAGCGTTCCTCGGTCACTGCCCTTAACCGTCTCTTCCGCAGTCTCAATCGCAAAGGACGGAATCGGCTCGGTAGGCTCCTCCTGTGACATCGAAATCGCAGGCGAATTCCATGCAACCGCGTTGTCCTCCATTGCAGCGTGCTTCAGCTCGGAAACGGACACCTTTACCGGCGGTACCGGAAGGTCCGCGCCCGGATATTCAAATGCATAATGCGCCTCCAGACGTCTCGGAACATCGGATTCCTCCTGCATGCACTGCTCCTCTGTCCGCACCTCTACCTCCAAGGCTTCCATGTTGCAGCAAAGCACAACGTCCCATTCGTCGATTGCGAATTCAAGGCTTTCGTCCGGTCCGATGAACGGAAGCGCTCGCCGCATATCTGCCTTCTCCGGAGTATCACTTCCGCTGAACAGGGCGGGCAATATCCAATCGATGTAGCCACCTGCCGATGACACTTCGGAATACAGCAAAGCATCTCTATCGACCGTGGGTGTCAATTTCAGCAACAGATTATCTCGTTTCGATACCGCACCGACAATCGTAAGATACTCCTTAGCACGCGTCATTGCTACGTACAAAAGGCGAAGCTCCTCTCCGAGCGCATCCTGCTTGAGCATGTACTGAAACAACTTCTTCTGGAGTGTCGTACGCTTCGTATGATGCTCTGCATCGATGTAATCCGGGCCGATACCGTAATCCGGATGAAGCACCAGCTCGGC
>JAZODS010000024.1:0-3213 GCA_045597165.1 Lachnospiraceae bacterium
CCGACAATCTCGGGGACACGAAGGTGTTCAAGGATTTGACGGAGCAGGCGTTGGATGCGGTGCTTCGTGAGGACGACAATGCTATTGAACGCGCGCTCTATAATTTGTTACAGGGCGACGAGTGATAGGAGAGTGATTGCAATGGGCAAGATGACGTGGAAGCCCGGAAATATGCTGTATCCGCTGCCGGTAGTGATGGTTAGCTGCTGCGGCAAGGATGGCAAGCCGAATATTATCACAGTTGCGTGGGCGGGAACGATTTGTTCGGACCCCGCGATGCTATCCATTTCCGTGCGCAAGGAGCGATATTCGCACAAGCTGATTTCCGAGACGGGAGAATTCGTTGTGAATCTTACGACGAGAGACCTTGTGTTCGCGACCGACTACTGTGGAGTGGCTTCGGGACGCGACGTTGACAAGTTCGCTGCGGCGGGCTTGACACCGATTCCGGCAGAGAAGGTAAATGCTCCGATGATCGCGGAATCCCCGGTTTGCCTCGAGTGCGTTGTGCGCGAGGTAAAGGAGCTGGGAAGTCACGATATGTTCATTGCCGAAATTGTGTCTGTGTCGGCGGATGAGCGCTACATGGACGAGCGTGGGCGATTTGATTTGGCAAAGGCAGACCCGATTGCTTATTCGCACGGCGCATATTATACATTGGGTGAGAAGCTGGGCACCTTCGGGTACTCGGTGAAGAAGAAATAACGACAATTGCGAGGTACGGTTATGAACCAGTATTTGATTCAAGGTGGGAAGGCGTTGGCCGGTGAGGTTACAATCGGTGGTGCGAAAAATGCAGCACTCGGTATCCTTGCGGCTGCCATTATGACAGATGAGTTTGTCACCATTGAAAACCTTCCTAACGTAAGTGATATCAACGTACTCTTGGAAGCGATTGCATCGATTGGAGCAACCGTTATTCGAGTTGATGAGCATACAGTTCGCATCAGCGGAAGAAGCATTTGCACACAGCAGGTGGAGTCGGAATACATTCAGAAGATTCGCGCATCCTATTATCTGCTCGGAGCACTGCTCGGAAGATACGGAAAGGCGGTAGTGGCAATGCCCGGCGGCTGCGACATCGGCGCGAGACCGATTGACCAGCATTTGAAGGGCTTCCGTGCACTCGGCGCAGAAGCAGAGGTTGAGAACGGCTTTATTAAGGCAACGTCTCCGGCTCTGAAGGGAACGCACATGTTCCTTGACATCGTAAGCGTTGGTGCAACGATCAACATCATGCTCGCTGCTTGTATGGCAGAGGGCCAGACGATTATTGAAAATGTTGCGAAGGAGCCGCACATCGTTGACGTGGCGAACTTCCTGAATAGTATGGGCGCGAACATCAAGGGCGCCGGTACGGATATCATTCGTATCCGCGGAGTGAAGCAGTTGCACGGTAGTGTGTACTCGATCATTCCAGACCAGATTGAGGCCGGTACATTTATGTGCTTGGCAGCAGCAACGAAGGGTGACATCCTGCTGAAGAACGTCATTCCGAAGCATCTTGAGGCCATTACCGCGAAGCTCGTGGAGATTGGCGTAGAGGTTCAGGAAAATGATGATTCCGTCCGCGTCGTTGCCAACAAGCGTTTGAGCGCAACGCAGGTAAAGACCCGTGTATATCCCGGCTTCCCGACCGATATGCAACCGCAGATGAGCGCGGTGCTGATGCTTTCACAGGGTACGAGCGTGGTGAACGAGGAAATCTTCGAGAACCGCTTCCGTTACACTGCGGAGCTTGTGAAGATGGGTGCGCAGATTACGGTTGAGGGAAAAACCGCTTGGATTGAAGGTGTAGAAGGAGTGCAGGGTGCGAACCTGGAGGCTCCGGACCTTCGTGCCGGTGCAGCATTGACGATTGCCGCACTTGCAGCAAAGGGCAACAGCGTGATTACGCAGATTGAGTATATCGAGCGCGGTTACGAGAATTTTGAAGGAAAGCTGCGTGAGCTGGGCGCGAACATTTGCAAGCGACCGGTAGAGGGCAATAAGACGACCTCTCGCAGAGCATAGAGCAGCTTGCTCGACGCCGATAGCCCGGCGGGAGTACAGGCGAGAATAAGATAGAACGCGATGCACTCCTCCGGACGCTTCGGGGGAGTGCACTTTTTCGATTTGCAGGCCGAAAATGGCGGTCGGTGCCGCTACGCGTGTTGGTCAAATGCGCGATCGGCCGAGATTTTGGAGGATTGGAATGCGGACAGAGACTTACAACGTATACGGCATGAGCTGTGCCGCCTGTAGTGCGTCGGTGGAGCGCGTCGTGCGAGCCATGGACGGCGTGACGGAATGCAGCGTGAATCTGATCGTCGGACGAATGAACGTGACGTATGACGAGACTCTCGTGAGCGGACAGAGCATTTGCGATGAGATAGATGACATCGGTTTCTCGGCAGAGCTGTACGTGCCGGAGGAGACGAAGCAGAGCGAGCATACGGAGTCCGCGCCAAATGCTGCGGAGCTTACTATCGCGTTGATCGGCGCAGGATGCCTGATGTATCTGGCGATGGGGCATATGCTGCCATTTGATTTGCCGGTGCCGAAGGCCATCTCGATGGAGCACGCGCCGCTGACCTTTGCATTGCTTCAAGCGGTGCTTTGCGCGGTTGTGCTTGTGTGTGGCAGACGATTTTTCCTGAAGGGCTTTCCGTCGCTTATCAAGCGGCATCCCAACATGGATTCGCTCGTGGCAATCGGAGCTACGGCGGCGGTGGCGTATAGCATTTACATGACGATATCGCTTGCGTGGGACGAGTCACATGTGCATCATCTGTATTACGAGTCGGCGGCGGTTGTTGTGGCGCTCGTTATGCTCGGAAAATACCTAGAAGGCCGGAGTCGCCGTAAGACGACCGAGGCAATTCGTCGTCTGATGGACCTGCGGCCGAAGACGGCTTGCAGATTGGTTGACGGCAAGGAGGAGACGATTCCGCTTGCCGATGTGAAAGTCGGCGATGTGTTAGTCGTTCGTGCGGGCGAGACGATTCCGACGGACGGCGTGCTCGTAGACGGGATGGGAAGTGTCAATGAGTCGATGTTGACCGGAGAAAGTCTTCCCGTCGATAAGACGCCGGGCGATGAACTGACCGGCGGAAGTCAGAACCAAGACGGACGAATGGTGATGGAGGTGCGAAGAATCGGAGATCAGACGACGCTTTCAGGCATCATCCGTCTCATGGAGGAGGCGCAGGGCAAAAAGGCGCCGATTTCGAA
>JAZODS010000025.1:0-24007 GCA_045597165.1 Lachnospiraceae bacterium
TCCCAATCGTTAAAGTTGTCCTTATCAATAAGCACATCAACGGTGCACCCCAACTCCGGCAGTTCCTCGTCTTCTCCGCAGCCTGCAAAGGAAAGGAGCAGCAGTGCCAAAATGCACAGAAGAAAGAGTTTCTTGCTTGTCATAATTCGCTTCATCAATCTCCTCCTTGAATCAAAGCACATTTCCCGCTACTTCACATAAAAATGGGCCTGTCTATCAAACACGTGATTTTGTAAGTGGATTAATCTCGCATACACAATTTCTTTTGTCTCAATATGAAAGACAAATATTATCGCTTCAGCACCTTTAAACGTTTCCTCATCACCATACGTTTGACCGTCTGAATAATATGCATAGCAATACTTATCCTTTATCTCAATTACGTCTGCTGCATTAGCAAGATAGTCTCGACAACTGACAATATGATTGTCTAATAATCCGCTTTCCTTTAGCACATCATATCCCACCGTCATATACTTCAAAACCTCTTCCGGATGCGAAGATGAGTCCACGTCGTCAAACTCGCCCTCTGCAAATGCTCTAGTGCACAGTTCTCCTTCCTTGTACTCTAAGGTGGTTCTTTCTTCTTTGAGTGCTACCAAGCCACCCCCATAGCATGGTTTATGTACCATACAGTCAAATGCAAAATCAGAAACTTCCCCTGTATCAATCAACACTTGGGTTGAAAATTCTACCGAGGCCTCTTCTTTTTTGCAACCACCAAACAACATCAGCAAGCATAGCACCAACACTATAAAACAAATCTTGTTACTCATGCTAGTTCTCCTTCACATATACAACAACGCCTTTCAAGCCTCTCCTCTCACCATTTGAAAAACGCTGTAGGAGCCGTCCAAGCTCCCACAGCGCTCCTGTACGAATTCTTATATCTACTCGCCCTCTGTCCAAGCTCTTAGCGCAGTGCCTGCTCCAAATCCGCGATGATGTCCTCTACGTTCTCGATACCAACGGAGAGACGAATGAGATCCGGTGCTACGCCTGCCTCAGCCAGCTGCTCGTCGGTCAACTGACGATGGGTGTGGCTTGCAGGATGCAACAGACAGGTCTTAGCGTCCGCTACGTGCGTTGCGATGCTTGCAACGTTCAGCTTATCCATGAAATCGATGGATGCCTGACGACCGCCCTTGATGCCAAATGCCAGCACGCCGCAAGTACCCTTCGGCATATACTTCTGTGCCAGCTCGTAGTACTCGTCGCTCTCCAAGCCCGCATAGTGAACCCAAGCCACCTTCTCGTGGGAAGCAAGGTACTTTGCAACGGCCAGAGCATTTTCACAATGGCGTGCCATACGAAGATGCAACGTCTCCAAGCCGAGATTCAAGTAAAATGCGTGCTGAGGCGACTGAATTGCACCAAAATCGCGCATCAGCTGTGCGGTTGCCTTCGTGATATATGCGCCCTTGCCGAAACGCTCAGCGTAGGTGATTCCGTGGTAGGAAGCATCCGGCGTCGTAAGGCCCGGGAATTTGTCTGCGTGTGCCATCCAATCAAAGTTGCCGCTGTCCACGATGCAGCCGCCTACGCATGCAGCGTGACCATCCATATACTTCGTCGTGGAATGCGTTACGATGTCAGCGCCCCACTCGAACGGACGACAATTGATCGGCGTTGCAAATGTATTGTCTACGATAAGCGGCACTCCATGAGAATGTGCCAATCTGGCGAACTTCTCGAAATCAAAGATGGTAACGGTCGGGTTCGTAATCGTCTCGCCGAATACCGCCTTCGTGTTCGGGCGGAAATACTTGGCCAGCTCCTCCTCGGGAAGTGTCTGGTCTACGAACGTACACTCGATACCGAGCTTCTTCATCGTTACACCGAAGAGGTTGTAGGTTCCTCCGTAGATCGCGGAGGACGCGATAAAGTGATCGCCCGCCTCGCAAATGTTGAAGATTGCAAAGAAGTTCGCTGCCTGTCCGGAGGACGTCAGCATTGCGGCAACACCGCCCTCAAGCGCGCAAATCTTCGCAGCCACCGCATCATTCGTCGGGTTCTGCAATCTCGTATAAAAATATCCGTCCGCCTCAAGGTCAAACAGCTTGCCCATCGCGTCGCTCGTGTCGTATTTGAACGTCGTGCTCTGATAAATCGGCACCTGTCTGGGCTCGCCCTGGCTAGGCTCCCAGCCACCCTGAATACAAATGGTCTCTAATTTCTTTGCCATATTGAATACCTCCGTTTTCTTTGCGCAGGTCACGCTACGCCTGATAATCTTGGTGATAACCTATCTTTTCTCTCACAGATAAAAACTTCTCACACCACCATGGCTCTTAAACCAATACACTATGATTATATCTCTTTTCGCGAAAAGGCGCAAGAGAAAATGCACAGCCTGATTTTGCTGTGCATTTTACAAAATTCAATCGATTCATTCGTCACCCGAGTTTTGCGCCTCGAGCTCTGCATTTGCCGCCACCGGCGCATAAAAAAGCGGCGAACCAAGATGTCCTCAGTTCGCCGCATATACCAATCGGTTATTTACTTGATCTTATACTTCATACGGTACTCGTCGTACGTTTCGTTGAATCTCACGTTGCTGAAATCCTTTACGTGGTTCAAGTACTCGTGGCTATCGAATTCGCCGTTCTCTGCCTCAATGAGCGCTACTGCGATGTTGGAGCAGTGGTCGGATACTCTCTCGTAGTTGTTCAAGAGGTCGGAGAGCACGAAGCCAAGCTGGATCGTACAATTGCCGGTCTCCAGACGCTTGATGTGGTTGTTGCGAATCTCTGCCGTAAGGCGGTCTATAACCTGCTCAAGAGGCTCTACGCGCTTGGCAGCCTCCGTATCCTCGTTCACGTAAGCGTCCGTCGTAATATCCAAAATCTCCGTAAGTGCTGCTCGCAATACCGAAAGTTCTTTGTTCGCTTCCTCGGAGAATTTGATTTCCTTGTCGCGAATCTCCTGTGCGGTCTTGACGATGTTGACAGCGTGATCGCCGAGACGCTCAAGCTCGCCGATGCAGTAAAGCATTTTGCTCTTCTGGCTACTGTCACGTTCGGAAATGCCCTTACTTCCGATGGCAACCAGATACGTGCCGAGCTTATCCTCGTAACGATCGAGCATATCCTCTTTCTCGAGAATCTCACTCACGAGCTTCTCATCGTATACATCCGGCAACGTCATGGCAGCCGTAATCGCATCCTTTGCTACGAGTGCCATCTCCTGCGTACGGTTGTTACACTCTGCAACGGCAATCGAAGGAGTTGCAAGCAGACGCTCGTCGAGGAGCTCTGTCGTAACCGGGGCATCGTTGTCGCGAATCACGGCATTTGCAATCTTCTCGAGCATGCCAACGAACGGGAGCAAAAGGACGGTCGTTGCGATATTAAAGATAGAGTGTACGATAGCAACGCCGGCCGGGTCGATCATTTCCTGCAGAATCGGAAGTCCGATCGTAGCATTTATCGCATAATAGGCAATCAAAAACACCGCCGTACCGATCAAGTTGAAGCTGATGTGTACAACACCAACCTTTCTTGCATTGCGGTTAACGCCGATACTGGAGATCAACGCCGTCACACAGGTACCGATGTTCTGACCCATGATGATCGGAAGCGCAACGCCGTAGCTAATCGTGCCGGTCAAAGTCAGCGCCTGCAGGATACCAACCGAAGCCGAGGACGACTGAATGATACCGGTTAGAATCGCACCGGCAAGAATACCGAACAACGGGTTCTCAAATGCAGTCAATACATTCGCGAACTCCGGCATATCCTTCAGCGGCTCCACCGCATTACTCATGAGCTTCATGCCGTACATCAGCACAGCGAAGCCAATCAAAATGCCACCGATGTCCTTCTTTTTCTGCGACTTTGCCATCATAATCATGGCGATACCGACAAATGCGAAGAGAAGTGAAAAATTCTCCGGCTTCAAAAGCTTAATCCACACATTTCCGCTGTCGATACCGATCAACGACAACATCCACGCCGTTACAGTCGTACCGATGTTGGCACCCATGATAACGCCGATTGTCTGGCCGATCTGCATAATGCCCGAGTTAACCAATCCGACGAGCATGACGGTCACTGCGGACGACGACTGAATGACCGCCGTAACGCCGATACCGAGTAAGAGGCACTTAAAGCGGTTGGAGGTCATTTGCCTCAAGATGCCCTCCAGCTTGCTGCCCGCAAGTCTCTCCAATCCGTTCGACATGACATTCATACCATACAAGAAAAATGCCAGTCCTCCCAACAAAGTAATTGCCGAAAAAATGTCCATTTGATGTATTCCTCCATTCAAAGTCTACCCTATTCTCGCAAGACCATTCATACAAGGCGGTCAAACTTATGCGCAAAAAGGCTGCTCATTTGCCTCGCTCTCATTACGTATCGTAACAAAACCAAGTTAAATGAACAGCCTCTGTTCCGTTAAATCTGTGTAAAAACAACCTTGTCCCCGACGATTCGACGACTATTTGTAGCAGATGACGTTGTTGTCCGGCCCGTAAATGTGCTGCTTGTCCACTCCGCAGAACCACTCGTACGGCTTGTCGTTCTCAGTCTTGCCATCCGCAATCTCCTGAAGGCCCTCGCGGAAATCGCTCAACAGCGAAATCGGATCCGTACCACGCGTATGTCCGTGCAAGATGATGTCCGCCTCATCCTTCAGATACATCACCTTCTCCACCTGCACCAAATACTCCGCCGGCGTCATGCAACCATCCAATTGAAGCCACAGATGACGATTCACCGCATCTCCGGTAAACAGCATACGGTCCTCCTTCAACAGGAAAATCGCACTGCCCTCGGTATGTCCGGGCAAATGAATGGCTTCGAGCGTCAGCCCGCCCAAGTCAAATACATCGCCGTGACGGAACGTGTGCACCTTCGGCGCCTTCAGCTTGTGCTTTTTCAGGTACTTCACAACATCCGGATGCGTAACGTAGCCTTCCACCATCGGCAAATCGGCCTCATGAATCCACATCTCCTCAAACACCGCATTTCCGCCGATGTGATCGCCATGACCGTGCGTGTTCAGGACGATAATCGGCAGATCGGTAATCGTACGCACAATCGCATGCAAATCCTCCTCGCCGTTCATCGTATCGATTACCGCGGCCTTCTCCTCGCCGACAACCAAATACCCGGACGTGAATTCCTCCTCATCAAACAAGTACACGTGGGAATTGATTTGCTTAACCTTCACCTTCTCAAACATAAAAACCTCCTAAAAAATTATTTCCGTAGAAGAGATTCTGACATCATTGGCGATGTTGCACTGTCTGAGCACGCCTCGCCCTCCCCGGCTCCCTCCAACCATCCTTACAGACCACGAAGCATATCTTCGCATAGTCCTTTATGAAAAGCGACCCGCCCCGGCTGTGACTCTCCGCATTTGCTTCGCGGTCGGCACTCCGACTTTCAAGGAAGGGACCGCACACGCTACAGTCCTTGCGATTTGCTTCGCAAAAGATTTCCGTAGATGAGATTCTGACATCATTGGCGATGTTGCACTGTTTGAGCACATTGTGCGAGTTTGCAACATCGCCAATATAAAGATGTCAGAATCGATGCAGGAAATCTGCGGGCAAATCGTGAGGACTGTAGCGCTGTGTGGTCCCTCATGAATATTCTTGTGCCGACCACTGCGGGCAAATGCGGAGAGTCACAGCCCTTGCAGGTCTCGTTTTTTACAAAGCGTACTTGCGAAGATATGCTTCGTAGTTCTGTGTGAAATCGCTGTTACCGACCTTCACCCCATTGAGGTACTCATGCGTATCAAAGCTGCCCTTACTTACCTCAATTACCGCTACCGCAATATTGGAGCAGTGGTCGGAAATACGACGATAATTGTTCAGAATATCCGAAAGGATAAAGCCCATCTCAATCGTACACTCGCCGCGCTTCAGACGTGCGATGTGGTTCTTCTTAATATCCGCGGAAATCTTATCGATTACCTGCTCAAGCGGCTCTATCTTCTCCGCAAGCTCTACGTCGGCATTGCGATAAGCGATCATTGTATTCGTCAAAATCTCGGTAATCGCATTTGACAAAACACGCAGCTCCGCAGCCGCATCGGACGTAAAATGCGTATCCTTCTTGTGCATCTCCTCTGCCGCCTTAGCAAGGCTAACGCCGTGGTCACCGAGACGCTCGAAGTCACCGATTGCATGGAGCATTTTCGAGATGACGCGGCTATCCTGATCGGAAATCGCCATCGTGGAAAGATGAACAAGATAGGTTCCGAGGCGGTCCTCGTAACGGTCAATCTGCTCTTCGTCATTTACAACCTTCGCCATAATGCTTTCGTCATAGTTGTGGAACAGGCTCATTGCCTCAAACAGGTTCTGGCTTGCAAGCTCGGACATGCGGTTCGTCAAGTTGTTGCACTCCGTAACGGCAATCGAAGGAGAACGAAGCAGACGCTCGTCGAGAATCATCTGGTCCTCTTCTACCGGAGCGGCATTCTTATCGCGAACGAGCCATTCCGCCAACTTTACAAGTGCGTTAATGAACGGCATCAAGAGGAATGCGGTCAGGATATTAAATGCCGTGTGCACGAGGGAAATGTCCACACTGCTAACAGTTCCCGCAAGCCAAGCCGGCTCAAATGCATGCTGTACAATCAAGAACGTAGACAACCAAATAACCGTACCGATTACGTTCATCGCTACGTGAACCATCGCTACACGCTTTGCCTGAACGCTCGTTCCGATACTGGAGATTACGGACGTAATACAAGTACCGATGTTCTGACCCATGATAATCGGAATCGCCATTCCGACCGTCATAGCCGACGTCTGCTGTGCAAGCGCCAACAAAATACCGATGGATGCCGCCGAGCTTTGGATGACAGCCGTAACGAGCATACCGATCAATACACCGAAGATCGGGTTGTTAAAGGTCATCAAAAGCTCCTGGAACTCCGGAAGCTTTGACACCGGACCTAAGGAATCCTTCATCATATCCATACCGCTCATCAATACGGCAAAGCCGACGAGAACCGTACCGACACTCTTCTTACGGTTGCTCTTGCTCACCATAATCATAGCAATACCGAAGAGCGCAAAAATCGGAGAAAAATTCTCCGGCTTCAACAGCTCAATCAGCACGTTGTCGCCACCATCCAATCCCGAGAGAGAAAGAATCCATACCGTCAACGTCGTACCGATGTTCGCACCGAAGATAACCGCTACCGTCTGGCTGAATTTCATAATTCCCGAGTTAACCAAACCAACGAGCATAACCGTCGTTGCCGAAGAGGATTGCATCGCAATCGTAATGCCGGCACCGAGCAAAAGACTGATGAACGGATTGTTCGTCATCTTCTTCAGCATATGCTCCAGCTTACCACCCGCCATCTTCTCAAGGCTTCCGGAGATTACGTTCATACCGAACATAAAGAACACCAGACCGCCGATCAGCGTGGTCACCATCTTCAAAATCTCTACTCCTGTAAGTCCCATATGTACCTCATTTCTCTGCCGCATCTTTCTGGAAGACGAGCGAAATGCTCGTTCCAACCCCAAGTCGGCTGTTTATTTCTATGGTTGCTCCATGAAAAGAAGCACCGTGCTTCACGATAGATAATCCGAGGCCGGTGCCGCCGACCTCCTTCGAATGGCTCTTGTCCACTCGGAAAAACCGTTCGAACACTCTCGGCAAATCCGCTTGCGGAATGCCGATTCCGGTGTCACTGACCGACAACCGAACGCCGCTCTCCTCGGCTGTCACCGAGACGGTAACCTCGCCATCCTCGCGGTTGTATTTGATGGCGTTGTCCACCAGGTTGAACACCATCTCCTCTAACAGCTTGCGAACACCGGTCACGTACTCTCGCGTGCCCTCCAACGACAGGCTCACGCTGCGCTTTGCCGCCACATTTGCCAAGCGATCCACCGTCTTCTCGCACACCTCATACAGGCAAATGCTCTGCAGCTCGGGAGCGTATCCGCCATCCTCCAAACTCGCCAGCTTCAAGATGTCCTCTACGAGAACAATCAATCTCTGCGCCTCGTCGTAAATTCGGCCGGAAAAGCGCGTCACGTCCTCGCCCTCTACCATACCGGCACCAAGTAGCTCCGCATAGCCGGAGATGGACGTAAGCGGGGTCTTCAGCTCGTGTGACACATTTGCCGTAAATTCTCTTCGAATCCGATCTTGCTTCTCGTGCTCCTCTCGCAGCTCCGTCATCTGGTGGTGAAGCTGTCTGTTCTGCGCATTGATGCGCTGCACGAGCGGTCGCAGCTCGGGGTAGATGTCTCGTTCCATCGGGCTCTCGATGTCGAGCTGACTGATCGGCTCCATAACGCTTCGACTCAGCCTTGCCGCCATGAATGCCGACAGCACGATAACCAAAAACAGTCCCACAACCATCGGGTAGATCATCTGAACCAGCATACCCATTAGCGTAAATTGCTGCTCCGAAACACGTAGCACCGAGCCGTCCTCCGTACGAACCGCATAGTATTGCGTCTTCCTCGCAAGCGTTTCGGAGTATCGGGACGCCTCCCCGGCCCCCGTCTCTATCGCCCGGCGGAATTCCTCACGGTTGCCGTGGTTGTCAAGCGTCGCTACGTCGAGCAGACTGTCGTACAATACGACGCCGTCGGGCGCAATGAGGGTTACGCGAAATGCGGTTTCATTTTCCCCCGGTCGCTCCGTCTTCTCGAGCGCTTCTTGGCCATACTGCTCCAGCACAGCACTCAGGTACGCAGCCTCCGAGCGAAATTCGCGCGTCTTCTGTCGATTGTAATAGTGGTAAAGCACACCGATTGTCGTCACCATGCCGATGAGAAACAAACACATCGTAACCAAAAAGGTGTTCAAGAAAATCTTTCGCTTCATATATCACTCCCGGCCGTTTTTTCGGCCGCTCAAGCTTCCCCCGTCGCCATTAGGCTCCCGGCGGTTCTCAGTTCTGCTTCAAGGTATAGCCGACGCCGCGAATCGTCTCAATCAACGCTCCGGCCGAACCGAGCTTCTGGCGAAGGGTACGAATGTGAACGTCCACCGTTCGATTCTCACCGTCAAAGCAATAGCCCCAAATCTCGTTGAGCAACCGGTCTCTCGTCAGAACTCTGCCGGCATTTTTCAAAAGCATGCACAGCAGATCGAATTCCTTCTTCGTAAGCGACACTCGCTCTCCGTCTACCGTAACCAAATGCCGTTCCACGCACACAAACAGGTTCTGCACCGTATATTCCTTCTTCTCCGACGTACGCTCCGACCGACGCAGCAGCGCTTTGATACGCGCCACCAGCTCCATCATGCCGAAGGGCTTCGGCATATAATCGTCCGCCCCCAAATCCAGTCCGAGCACCTTGTCGTATTCACTGGATTTCGCCGTCAACATCATAACCGGCAGCTCTGCGGTGGCAGCATCTCTGCGAAGCTTCTTCAGCACCGACAGACCGTCCTCCTCGGGAAGCATAATATCCAGCACAACCATACGCGGCTTCTTCTTATCCAGGGCAGCAAAAAACGCAGACGGTTTCGAAAAGCCCTCTGCCTCAAGTCCCGAGTGGTTCAGCGTATACAGCACCAGCTCACGAATATTGTCGTCGTCCTCAACTACATAGATCATAAAAATTCTCCCTGCACCGAGCGCGGTCGTATCTCATGGACAAATGCCGAACAAATGCCCTCATTTTCAGTATAACCACGGAGGGTAAAAAGTCAAGCGTGATTACAAGTACGGCGACCTACCGATGGGCAGGTCGCCGAATGTTGACAGACTATTTTACCTTTTGAATTGCCTCTTTGACGTCATTGTCGATCGACACCTTCGTCTTGTTGACGTTATCGATATTCATCACAACCTCGGTCTTATTGAGTCCCGAGCCCATCGTTACATCCAACAAAGAGAGATACTTTCCTTTGATGCCGATTTTAAGAGAAGCCTCTTCGAATTTTCCGAGCACTCGCTGCTCCGCAATGTATGCCTGCAGCTCCTCGTAGGCATTTCCCTCAAAGCGGTCGCGCACAAATTCCGAAACCGTCTCTAGGAGCAACGCGATATCGGGTTCCATACAGTGAATCGTAGCCCCGTCTTTCTTGTCCTTACTATAACGAAAGAGTTCTTCTCGGTTCTGCTTCTTGTCGAGCTCCTTAATCAGTCCGGACATCAATTTGTCAAAGTCGGAGAAGTCAAAATACTCTCCGTACTCCTCCTCCAAAAGCAAGCCCATATCCTCATACATGCTTGCAGTGCTCACGTTCGAGTTCTCAATGGTATTGAAGAAGTCGTTCACATCTTCGCGTTCCACCACCTTTAACGCTCTGTAGCCTCCAATGAGACCGGCATACAGTGCGACATAGCCACCATCCTCGTCTACCACAAGGTAGCCATCCATGTCCACGCCGGAAAGCGTCATCAGAAAATACATGTTCAGCTTCTTTTCCTTCACATCGCACTCCATCTTAAGCAACGCGCTGAGTGCCGTGCTGCCACCTTGTGAAACGTCCAAATGGACCGTCATATTCTCTGCATTTGCCGTCTCTATGCAGGCGTCCTGAATCTTCCGAATCGGGCCCTTCGTAAACCACGGCACAATGATGAAAATGCACAGCAGCGCAATCACGGCAGCTGCTGCCACTCCTCCGAAAATCAACCCAAACAACGTACTTTTGCGCATCTTCGGCTTTCGATATTCGCCCAGGTTCTTGATTTCCGCCGGATTGCCGGCTTCAAAGCCACCCATCATGCCGTCTTTCATCCACTGGTCGGAGTAAAAGCCCGTACTCTTTCCGATGACAACTCCGTCAACAAACTCGCCGCAATTCTCGCAGCGCTTCGCTCCCTCAGGGAGCGTGTTCCCGCACATCTTACAAACCATTTTGTTTTCTCCTGTCCCTCACACTCTGTGTTTCTTTAGCATGTTAGCCGGGTAAAGTATATTTATTTTCGACGGGTTTGTCAAGAAAAAACTTTTTTTCTTCTTTGTTCTTCCCGTGGAGCAAGAAATTCGTGCTTCCCTCTTTTCATTAGCGGAATCTTGTCTTATACTATAGGAAGTCACTATCCTAAGAAGGAGCCATTGCTTATGTTTCATTTGCTATCACATATGAAGGGACTTCGCCGCCAGGCGCTTCTTGCCCCTCTTTTCAAAATGCTCGAGGCTACTATGGAGCTTTGTCTGCCATTGGTCGTTGCGGCGATTATCGATCGCGGCATCGGCAATCAGGACAAGCCCTTTTTGCTTTGGATGGTGCTTGTAATGGTACTCTTCGGTGTGCTCGGTTTGGCATTTGCCGTAACGGCGCAGTATTTTTCCGCGCGCGTTGCCGTCATGTTCACCGGACGCCTCCGTCACGCTTTGTTCGCGCACATCGAGTCCCTCTCGTATCGGGAGCTCGACACGCTCGGCACCTCGACGCTCATCACGCGCATGACGAGCGATATGAACCAGATTCAAAATGGTATGAATCTGACGTTGCGACTGCTCCTGCGCTCGCCATTCATCGTATTCGGCGCGATGATTATGGCATTTACGATCGATGTGAAAAGCGCTCTTCTGTTCGCAGTCATCATTCCGCTTCTTTCCCTCGTCGTGTTCGGCATTATGCTCATCAGCATTCCGCTGTACAAGCGCGTACAGCTGAGACTCGACCGTGTGCTTTCCACTACGAGACAGAATCTCACGGGCGTTCGCGTGCTGCGTGCATTTTGCATGGAGGAGGAGCAGCGCGAGGCATTCGGCGAGCGAAATGCGGCTCTGACCGCTGACCAAAAGCTCGTCGGCAGAATCTCCGCACTTATGAATCCCCTTACCTACGTAATCATCAATGCGGGCATCATCGCCCTTGTCTATACCGGCGCCATCCGCGTAAACAACGGCCTGCTGTCGCAAGGTCAGGTTGTGGCGCTCTACAATTACATGTCGCAGATTCTCGTGGAGCTGATCAAGCTCGCGAATCTGATTATCAGCATTACAAAGGCTGTGGCGTGCGGCAATCGCGTTCAGAGCATTTTCGAGCTGCGCTCCTCGCTCGAGCAGCCTACGACGGACGGCTCAGACGCAATCGATCGTGGCATGGATGCGCAGACAAATGCCCCGAGCCTCAGCACCACTTCACCCGAAAAACATACCACTTCCTCGGGCAAATGCCCCGATGCGCAGACTCCTCTCGTGCAATTTCGCAACGTGTCGCTGCAGTATCACGGCGCTGCGGAGGAGATGCTTTCCGACATCAATCTTCAGCTGTTTCCGGGCGAACGACTCGGTATCATCGGCGGTACAGGCGCCGGCAAATCCTCTCTCGTACAGCTGATTCCCCGTTTTTACGACGCAACCTCCGGCGAGGTGCTTGTGTCCGGACAAAATGTTCGCGATTACACGCTCGACGACCTTCGCGCACAGATCGGCATCGTGCCGCAAAAGGCCGTGCTGTTCTCCGGCACCATCCGCTCGAATTTGCAGTGGGGCAAGCCCGACGCAACGGACGAGGAGCTGTGGGAGGCACTCCGCCTTGCACAGGCCGAAGCATTTGTCCGCGACCGAGAGGAAGGTCTGGACGCGCCGGTTGCTCAGGGCGGCAAGAATTTCTCCGGCGGACAGCGCCAGAGACTTACGATTGCACGTGCTCTCGTAGGACAGCCCTCGATTTTGATTCTGGACGACAGCTCATCCGCGCTTGATTACGCTACGGACGCCGCATTGAGACAGGCTCTCAAGACGCTTCCGTACCGGCCGGGTGTCCTTTTGGTGTCGCAGCGCACCGCCTCGCTTATGCATTGTGACCGCATCCTCGTGTTGGATGACGGTAAGGCGGTCGGCCTCGGCACACACGAGGAGCTGCTTTCCTCCTGTGCCATCTACGAAGAAATCTACCGCTCGCAGTTCTCGGCCGAAGAGGCTACTGCTGAGGAAGGAGGTGTTGCACGATGAAACGACGCACTACCATCGCGCAGGTGCTCCGCTACTTAGGACACTACAAGCTCCTTCTTGCATTTTCACTCGTGCTCGCTACGGCTACCGTGGCTATGACGTTGTATGTGCCGATTTTGATCGGTGACGCCATCGACTTGATTGTCGCTCCCGGTGCAGTTGATCTCGACGCGCTGATGCCGCTTCTGTGGCTGTCCGCCATCTTGATTGTTCTGACGGCCATCGCGACTTGGCTTATGAGCACGATTAACAACCGAATTACGTACCACGTCGTGCAGGATGTGCGCCGCGAGGCATTTGACCGCATTACACGCCTGCCGCTGTCCTATCTCGATACCCACTCGACCGGCGACATCGTAAGCCGCGTCATTGCCGATGTCGATCAGCTGGCGGACGGCCTTTTGATGGGCTTTACGCAGTTTTTCACCGGCATCATCACGATTCTCGGCACGCTTGTGTGCATGCTGACAATCAGTCCGTGGGTTGCCCTTGTCGTTGTCCTTCTGACACCGCTTTCACTGTTCGTCGCTCGCTACATCGCGACGCATACGTACCAGATGTTCGAGCTGCAGTCCGTAACGAGAGGTCAGCAGACGGCAGTCATCGAAGAGATGATCGGAAACCAGAAGCTCGTCCAGGCATTTTCCCACGAAGAAGAGGCGCTGGCGCAGTTCGATGAGGTAAATGACCGCCTTTGCGAATGCTCCCTGCGAGCGACCTTCTTTTCCTCGCTTACGAACCCGACAACCCGCTTTGTCAACAGCGTCGTGTATGCGGCGTGTACGCTTGTGGGCGCGTTCCTCGTGCTCGGCGGCGGCCTGTCGGTCGGCGGACTTTCGGCGCTTTTGAACTATGCCGGACAGTACGCGAAGCCATTTAACGAAATCTCCAGCGTCATCACCGAGCTGCAAAATGCGCTTGCTTGCGCAGGACGCGTGATGGAGCTGATTCTGACGGAGCTTCCTCCGGAGACACTCGAGGTGCCGGAGCCGGTGATTGAAACCGATTCGCAGCTTTCGTTCTCGGATGTCGCATTTTCCTACGTGCCCGAGCGCCCGCTCATTCGCGGCCTGAATCTCGAGGTGCAGGACGGACAGCGCATCGCCATCGTCGGCCCGACCGGCTGTGGCAAGACGACCTTGATCAACCTGTTGATGCGCTTTTATGATGTAAATGCCGGTCGCATTGCCCTGGAAGGCAAGGACATTCGCACCATCTCGCCGCAGAAACTGCGCGCACGCTACGGCATGGTTCTGCAGGACACATGGCTTATGGAAGGCACCATCCGCGAAAATATCGTGATGGGCAAGCCGGACGCAACCGACGAAGAAGTGATCGCAGCCGCAAAGGCCGCGCACTCCCACAGCTTCATCAAGCGTCTGCCGCAGGGCTACGACACTCCGCTCAGCACAGGCGGTGGTGAGCTCTCCGCGGGACAAAGACAGCTACTGTGCATCACGCGCGTCATGCTTTGCCTGCCGTCGATGCTCATTCTCGACGAGGCAACCTCCTCGATCGACACGCGAACCGAGTTGAAGATTCAGGACGCATTTGCCACGCTGATGAAGGGGCGCACGAGCTTCATCGTCGCACACAGACTTTCGACCATTCAAAATGCCGACCGCATATTGGTTATGAAGGATGGCAATATTATTGAGCAGGGCACGCACGAGCAGCTCATGGCAGAGGGTGGCTTCTACCGTCAGCTCTACCTCGCAGGCGCAGCCCCGGCGGAGGAAGCGTAACAACAAGGCGCAGGCCCGGCGGAGGAACCGTAACAGCAAAATGCTAACCGCACTGCCGGGCCGACGCCGTTCGTATCAACGATAACAAGGAGGACACAATGACTGTACTACGCTTTATCGAAGGACTCAGAAATCCGTTCCTCGACTCATTTTTCAGCCTAATCACCCGCTTCGGCGAGGAGACGGTGTTCATCCTCGTCGGACTCATTTGCTTTTGGTGTATCGGCAAGAAGCAGGGCTATTACATCCTGTCCATCGGCTTTGCGGGAACCGTACTCAACCAGTTCCTAAAGCTTCTCTTCCGCGTCCCGCGCCCTTGGGTGCGCGACCCCGACTTCACCATAGTCGACAGCGCCCGCGCAGAGGCAACCGGCTACTCCTTCCCGAGTGGCCACACGCAAAGTGCAGTCGGCGTCTTCGGAGGGGCCATCCGCATCACCTCGCGCGCATGGCTACGCTACTGCTTCCTCGCGCTGTGCATCCTCGTACCGCTTTCGCGCATGTACCTCGGCGTGCACACCCCGCAAGACGTGCTTGTGTCCGCCGCAATCGCAGTTGTACTGGTATTTGTCCTGTACCCCGCCGTCGAAAAGGCAATGGAAAGTCGCCTCGGCATGCGCTGCTTCTTCGCAACGATGGCCGCCTTCGGCGTCGCATTTTTGCTCTACGCAACGCTGTACCCCTTCCCGGCCGACATCGACGCGCATAACCTCGCAAGCGGCATCAAAAATGCCTACAAGATCCTCGGTTGCGTGCTCGGCCTCTGGCTCGCCTACGAAATCGACGACCACTATATCAAATTCGAAACCGACGCCGTATGGTGGGCTCAGTTTCTGAAGCTCGGCCTCGGCCTAATCCCGATTCTACTCATTAAATCCCTCTTGAAAGAGCCGCTCCTGGCGCTCTTCCAAGGCCACGATATCGCAAATGCAGTACGCTACTTCCTGCTCACCGCATTTGCCGGCGGCATATGGCCGATGACGTTTAAATGGTTTAAGGCACTAAACAAAAAGCATCGCTGAGAAGCGATGCTTTTTGTTCAGTGCAGTGATAGCCGCTTTCAGCGGCGGTGATATGTTCGCGAAGCGAACGTGTTAGTCGGCGTAAACGCTGCGGTGTTAGCTCGCAAGCGAGCAGTGAGGGCTCCGCAAACCCGCCCAATTAAACTCACACAAAAAGGTCTCCTGCGATTTCTCATCACAGAAGACCTTATATGGCGCCTCATCTTCTTTGCTAATATAATGTTGCTCATCAACCTAGATATTCAATAGTTTTTCATAGTTCTCAGATTGAACGTCCCAAAAGTCTTCATCTAATAATCTATTCTTTCTTAGATATGTTAACAGATGATAGAAGGACATATCCGTCCCATTGCTATTCGAAAAGTGATACAAGTTAAACATATAATCTACGAAACTTTTGTTTTTCGTCATGCGGGTAATTCGATATTCAAAAATACGAAATTCACTCTTACTCATTATATATTTGTTTTTCAAGTAGCACAGATAATCGAAATAGGCAAAGACTCGATCAAATCTTTGTTCCTTAGAATGGTCATCCAGAAACTCATCTGTATACCACTCAACGTCATAATCTATGTCATATAGAACGCTTGCAAAGTCTTCATCGTCTCTTATTTTTTCCAAGGCTTCTTTTAAATGCTCTGCTCTCTTTAACTTATAACTCTGTCTCCATTGAAAAAGTGCAAAGAAGCCACCGATTATCGTCAGCGACAAAATAATCAATTCATATATTGTAATATCAAAAGAAACATTCATGCCCTCACCCTCTCGCTATCCACTTAGATCGCTAACATCGGCCACTATCATCGCTCGCTTTGCGAGCTAACACCGCGCTGCTTGCAGCGCCATCACCTCGCCCTTCGGGCGATAACACCGCCAGCTCCGCTGGCTATCACCGGCGAGCTCCGCTCGCCTATCACCGCAGCGCTCTGCGCTGCTATCACTTCGCGCCTCGCGCGACCTTCTTCCTCTGGTATCCGCCTACCACCTTTGCCACCAAGCCTCTGCCGGCGAAGCGGCTAAAGAACAGGCCGGTGCGAATCATAGCGCTCGGTACGATGAGGACCTTCTTGCGCTTCATTTTCTTCATCGCGTATTCCACGCATTTTTCCGCAGTGATGCCGCTCGTCCACTCCGTGCCGCCTGCGACCTGCGTGAACTCGGTGTGAACCGGTCCCGGACACAGCGCGCCGACGTAAATGTCGCTCTTCGCATCCTTCAGCTCGTACGCAAGTCCCTGCGTATAGCTTGCCACGTAAGCCTTCGTCGCAAAATATGTGGAAAGGTACGGTCCGTTCGGCAGAAGTCCCGCGCTGGAGGCCACGTTGAGAATCGCTCCCGTGCCGTCCTCTTTGCGGCGCTCGAGAAATGCCTTTGTCAAAATGTGCAGCGACCGAATGTTGAGATCGATCATTTGCAGCTCCTTCTCCGTGTCGAGCTCAGTGCTTGCGCCGAGAAGTCCGAAGCCCGCACAGTTGATCAACACCTCGACACCCTGCGCGCTCGTAATCTCCAGCACCGTCTTGCAGCCCTCTTCCGTCGAAAGATCTGCGGCAATCACCTCACACGGCACCGAAAGCTCCGCAGCGAGAGCATGCAATCTCTCCGCTCTTCTCGCCACAAGAATCAGATGGCAGTTCAGCCCGGCAAATGCCTTGGCAAATTCCTTTCCGATTCCCGAGCTCGCCCCGGTAATCAACACCGTCTTATTGCTCAAATCCAACATAACAATCCTCCATATTCATTTTCCAAGCCTCGCGACCTCGCGGAGCTTCACCGCTCGCTCTGCGAGCTAACACCGCCAGCTCTGCTGGCTAACACCGCGTAGCTTGCTGCGCTATCACGTTCGCTACGCGAACATATCACCGACGAGCTTCGCTCGTCTATCACTTCGCTTCGCGCTACGCGCGCCTCTCAAACACCGGTATCTCCGCAAGCGGCGCAGCCACCGTAATCGTCTGTCCGCCCTCGTAGCATTTGCCGTCTCTAATGTCAACCCACGACGCTCCCGCGGGGAGATATACGCATTTGCTCGTCGCACCCGCCTCGATGACCGGCGCTACCAAAAGCTCGGAGCCAAGCATGTACTGCGTAGCCTCCAGCTGCCAGCATTGCGCATCCTCGGGGAAATCAAAGAACATCGGTCGCATAACCGGCTCGCCGGTATTGTGCGCAGCCTCCATGCATTTGCGCAGGTACGGTCTCAGCTTCTCTCTCAGATGCAGGTATTTGGTCAGGATTTCGTAGTTGTCCTCACCAAAGCTCCATACCTCGTTATCCTGGCCGGAGGAGAACTGCTTTATACCGTCGCGGTACTTCTCGTCCAGCGGGTAGAACGGCTGGCGCTCTCCGTGCAGACGGAATACCGGGCAAAATGCGCCCCACTCGAACCAGCGCACCAAAAGCTCTCGGAAGCTCTCATCGTAGATGTCGCCGCCGATAAAGCCGCCGATGTCGGTTGTCCACCACGGAATGCCCGCGATGCCCATATTTAAGCCGCACTGCAGCTGAATCTGCAGCGCTTTAAATGACGAATGGATATCGCCCGACCACGCAAGCGCACCGTAGCGCTGCGAACCGGCCCAGCAGCAACGCACCAGATTCAGCACATCCTTTTGTCCCTCCGCCGTCATGCCGTCGTAAAATGCCTTCGAATACATCGTCGGATAGATGTTGGTGCACTGCAGTGCAGAGCCCGCATAGTAGCGGTAGTTGTCATAATCGTAAGGGCCGTACTCCGGCTCCGCCTCATCGAGCCAAAAGATGCGAACACCCTTGTCGTAATAATTCTTCTTACATACGTCCCAAATGTACTGTCTCGCCCCCGGGTGCGTGGCATCGAAAAATACCGTCTCGCCCATCCAATTCATATGAATCGGCACACCACGATCACACGTTGCCAAGTAGCCACGCTCGCTCATCGGCCCGTAGTTCTCGGATCTGGAGTCTACCGTCGGCCACACGGAAACCATCAGCTGAATGCCCATGTCGCGCAGCTCTTCGATCATCGCCTCGGGATCCGGCCAATCCACCGGATCGAACTTGAAGTCGCCCTGCTTCGTCCAATGGAAGAAATCAATCACGATCACGTCCAGCGGCAAGCCTCTGCGCTTATGCTCTCTCGCTACCTTCAGAAGCTCCTCCTGGTTGCGATAACGCAGCTTACACTGCCAAAAGCCCATGCCGTACTCGGGCATCATCGGCACACGACCGGTCACCGAAGTATACTGCTCCAGAAGCTGCGCCGGCGTATCTCCCGCCGTAATGTAATAGTCGAGCTTCTTCGTACTCTCCGCCGTCCATACCGTCTTGTTCGTGCCAAATGTCGCCGTTCCGATCGCCGGGTTATTCCACAAAAAGCCGTAGCCACGGCTCGAGATGAGGAACGGAACCGTCATCTGCGAATTGCGCTGCGCCAGCTCCAGCACAGCCCCCTTGCGGTTGAGCTGGTGGTCCTGGTACTGTCCCATACCGTAGATGCGCTCATCCTCGTAGGCCTCAAAATTCACGGTCAGCTTATAGTCCCCCGTTCCCGGAATCGGCTTCAGCTCTCTGCCGGGCACTCTCGTCGGAACGCAATAACGCTCCATGCGCTCGCGATTTCGCCAGCACTCCGAAAGCAGCTCCTTGCCCTCCTCGTTGTAGAAGGACAACCAGCCCTCGCAATTCACCTTTGCCGTCAGCTTACCATTCGTAATCGTTGCCTCAGTCAAATGCTCCGTATGCTCGGCAATCTCCTTCTCCGTACGGAACCAGCTCGGGCAAAATTCCCGCTCCGTAATTGTAATCTCCGCCTGAGTCGGGGTCGGCGTCTCCGTCAGTGCCCAATCCTGCTCGTCGCAATGCGCACCCTGAAACACCCGCACACGAAGGGCATTCTCACCCCAGGGGTCAATCCACATCGTCTGCGTTCCGAAGCCAACACTCAGTCGATTCGCTGTCTTCGTAAATATCATACTTCCTCCAACTGTCCCAAACGTCCCTTCTCCGAACGTTTCTCTTTCAAACGGAAGCCCAATGCTTCCTCCTTATACACGCGCCGGCGCGCGAAGCCTCGCACACCACTTTCATTATAGCAAACTCCGAGTCAAATGATATCCCGGAATCTTGTTTTCTGGCTTTGTCTGACTTTTTCGCATTTCCCTCAGCGAAAATGCAAAATTTCATTCCATATTACTTCTTTTTTTCGCGATCGATCTTGTCAAACACGATGTTCTCCGGCGGAGTCATAAGCTTCTCCGGATGCATGATGTACTGACGAATCTTACGGAAGCCCAGTGCGTAGATGTATCCGTCCGTCGAACGCTCGTCTACTACGAACTGAAGCTTAATGCGAACGCCTCTCTTCACGCTACCGTCTGCCTGTAATTCATAGTACGGCTCCTTGCGACCGATTCCGCCGAATACGGACAGCGTTCCGAGCTCGTACACGTGATGATATACCGCATCCAAACCGATGGAGCCCATGTTCGTCAAGAAAAAGCTCGAGTGGAACGGGCTGACACGGTTCAACCACTTCGGCAACCAGCCGCGCTTATCAAGAAAACGAATCATGCGAACCGCAAATGTCAGAAGCCAGCCCGGAAGTAACGAAAGCGCAACCTCCGTCACGTCAAACTTTGTCTTGTTCTGATCCTCGTATACCTTTACGTTCTTGTCGATCTCGCCGGCCATCGCCTCAATGCGCGCCACCACGTCCTTCAGCGTATCCTCGCATTCAAAGCATGGGGTAATCATAGAGCGCTCACTGTCGCGCTTCATGCCCTTCATAATAACCATCGCGCCCTTGATCTCGGAACGGGAGTATATCTTGCTTCCCTGTACAAAACGATTGATCTCCGGCACGTCCACAAGTGCTCGCACAATCGCCGCAAAGATAACATGGTAAAGCGTCAGATTCGGAATCTCGCTCTGTCGCATCTCGCGAATAAACTGCTCTGCATGCGTAATGTCGATCTTGTCCTCGAACAGCACCCAGCTGTCGACCTTTTGGGGCATAATATAAGGGATAACCTTTCCCATCGGATCCAGGTTGCGAACCTTAAATCCGTCGTAACGGTCTCCCCATCTTCTCTTTCTTCCCTCATGCGGTTTCATTTTCTTTTCTCCTCTGCGCAACGTCTTTGTAGTAGGACCAAATGACTTTATAATATTTTTATAATTTCATTGTACAGGATATTCGACATCTTGTCAAATGAAACCGCCCATAAGCCCCATCGCACCGACGGTTTCGTTTGACACACGCGAGGCAAATGCGGTACAATATCCGCAGGAAAGGGGTGCCCTATGAACAGAAGATATTGTAGCATCATATTTATCGCAGCTTTGCTGCTTCTCGCTCTGTGCTCTTGCGGAAAGGATTCTGCCCGCAGCATCGCATTTGACGACGATACGATTCACATCTCCGGAAGCGGATGTACGCAGAAGGACGGCATCGTAACGATTACCGAGCCGGGAAGCTATGAGCTTTCGGGAACCCTTACCGACGGGCAGCTCGTTGTGAACGTGCCCGATACAAAGGCAGTGTATCTGACGCTGAACGGCGTGAACATTTCCTGCAGCTTCGATTCCCCGATTCTCGTAGAGGCAGCCCCCCTCGTTGTGATTCGACTCGCCGAGGGCACGACCAACGTCATTACGGATAACTACTCCTACGACGCGCTTGTAAACAGTTCGGACGGTGGCGAGGACCAAGACCTCTTTACTGAGGCACCGGATTCGGCCATCTACTCTCGCGCCCCGCTTTTGCTGGAGGGCGAGGGCGCTTTGACGGTCGGTGGCAAATGCTACAACGGCATCTGCTCCAACGACACTTTGACGATTCGCTCGGGTGACATCACCGTAGCCGCGGCACATCACGGAATCAAAGGCCGCGATTACATCGTAGTCTCGGGCGGAAAGCTCAACATTACGTCCGGCAACGACGGTCTTTCCTCGACCAACCTCGACAGCGCACATATGGGCTACATCCACATCACCGGAGGCGACATTCGCATCCAAGCCGGTGACGAGGGTCTCTATGCCCCTCACGATATCAAGATGGAGGGCGGCACTGTGTCCCTCAATTCCACAAATGCCGGTCTCAAGTCGGAAGGCACCATCTCGCTGCTCGGCGGCACGATGGAGATCTATGCCGGCGACGAGGCACTCCTGTGCAGCAAGAAAGTCATCGGCGAAGCAGCAACCGTAACCGCCGGCGGCAGACCCCTACGCTAGTTCTTTCAGCTCCGCAAACGTTTCCACCCGCAGACACGGCTCCTTTACCGTTCCGAAACCATACGCGGCGTGAATGAATTCCGCGCCTGCTGCCACCGCCGAATCGTGGTCACCTTGCGTGTCCCCGACGTAGTAGGCGTGCTCCAGAGCATTTCTCTCAATCACTAAACGAATATTATCGCATTTGGGCAGACCGGTACGGCCTGCCATTTCTATGTCCGTAAAGTATTCTCCCAGCCCATGGTACTCGAGAAACACCTGAATATATCCGTCTTGCGAGTTGCTGACAATCATCAGCTCGTACTTTTCTTTTAGCGCCGCAAGCGTCTCTCGCAGCTCCGGATACAAGATACCGCCGTAGAGCTTCAGTCGCTCTTCCTCAATCACGCAGCCCTCGTCCAAAATCGCCGCTGCCTCCTCGGGCGCCAAATGCGGCATCACCTGCCTCGCAATCTCCGGAAGCGTCGTCCCCATGTAGCCGCGCACCTGCGGCAGTGTCAGCTGAATGCCATTTGCCTCGGGGTGCCTAGCCATCGCCTCATTCCATGCGAGCATAATCTGCTCGGTCGCATCCCACAGCGTACCGTCGAGGTCGAAGAGAATTCCCCTCTTCTTTGCCCTCTCGCCATCGCTGCAATTCTCGGTTCTCATCTTGTCCATATGCATAGCCTCCTCATAACAAAGGCTTTTGCAAAACTGCCATGCAATCTCACAAAAGCCTTATACTCTGTCCTATTCGCTCGAAGCGCCGTTCGTTCCTATCTCTGCGCCAGCGTATACAAAATCTCTACGCACTCATCAATGCCAAATGTACTGCTGTTGAGCGTAATGTCGTAATTCTGCGTCTTGCCCCACTCACTATCCGTATAATACTTGTAGTGGTTCGCACGCGCCTTGTCTCTCTTGCGAAGCGCCTTCTCAACGTCCGCGGGATCGAACTGATACTCCTTCACCGCACGCTCTGCCTTGTGCTCAACATCTCCGCACACAAATACGTGCAAGGAATCCTCGTAATCCTTCAGCACATAATCCGCACAGCGTCCTACGATGACACAGTTCTCCTTCGCGGCAATGTCCTTAATGATATCCGACTGTACCATAAACAGCTGGTCCTGAAGCGGGAGCATATGTCCGCCGAATACCTGTCCGGCATACGTCATATTGCTGGCAATATTGAACAGCAAGCTGCCTGTGATGTGCTCTCCCTGCTCCTCGATAAATTCCTTCGCAAGACCGCTCTCTTTCGCCACGCGGTCAATCAGCTCTTTGTCGTAAAATGCATAACCGAGCTTCTCCGCAAGCTTTCTTCCGATGGCTCTACCGCCACTTCCGCACTCTCTACTGATGGTAATAATCTTCTTCATAAGAACCTCCCAAACACTGTGCTACGCACGCCGCACCGGGCGACGTCCTCTTGCGTTGATTATACCACATATTCGGGCGCATGAAAAGGAGCATTTTTCGGTTGCCATTTTCGCCTTGAGCGGATATACTATAACAGAGTATCGCGATGGAGTTACATTTTCACGAGGAAACGATACATAGGGACATGACATAAAGGAGATCGATTCGATGATTTATGATAACATTTTGGCGGCTATGGGGCACACCCCGATCATTCGCCTGAACCACATGGTGGATGCGGACAGCGCGACTGTGCTGGTGAAGTTCGAGGGACTGAACGTGGGCGGCTCCATTAAGACGCGTACCGCTTACAATATGATTGTTGCGGCAGAGAAAGAGGGACTCATTCACAAGGATACGATTATCGTTGAACCGACTAGCGGCAATCAAGGCATCGGCCTTGCATTGATCGGCGCGGTTCGCGGCTATCGCACCGTGATTATTATGCCCGATTCCGTTAGCGAGGAGCGCAGAAAGCTGGTGCGCCACTACGGTGCCGAGGTAATTTTGGTGCACGATGACGGCGACATCGGCGCATGCATTGCGGAATGTCTGGCTACGGCGCTTCGGATGCAAGCAGAGGATCCGAACGTGTTCGTTCCGCAGCAGTTCACGAATCCGAACAACCCGCTTGTGCACAAGCATCATACCGGCGTTGAGATTCTCGAGCAGGTAGCCGGCCCGATTCACGGCTTTTGCTCCGGTATCGGCACGGGCGGAACCATTTCCGGCATTGGCGAGGTGCTGAAGGCGCAGAATCC
>JAZODS010000026.1:0-7873 GCA_045597165.1 Lachnospiraceae bacterium
ACGGCGCTGAACGTGCTTTTGCATCTTGGCTGTGTGCAGCGCGTCGGCAAACAGGCAAATGCCTATCTCTACGAAAAAGCCATATAGATTTCACAAAAAACTTCGTGTTTTCCGTCATCTTGCGGTTTTTGCGCATTTTGTTGTCTACAATCCATTTGCATGAAGCACCTACTTACGATATAGTATAGATAAGATAATTGATGTGAATGATGTGAACATCCACTGTTTCATTCTAGATTATAATCATCTCTCTTTTATGTGTTGAAAGATGTACCGCCACAGAATCCCAACCTCCTGTTACGATTCTGTGGCGGTACATTGTTTTTACTCTACTGATTGCCCTTCAGGCAAATGTCCCAAGCAGATTAGAACTTGTCAATGCTACGGCTCTTGTTCTGAGACTTGTTCTGGCTGCTGTTCTGATTGTTGTTCTGGGACTTGTTCTGGCTACTATTCTGATTGTTGTTCTGAGACTTGTTCTGGCTGTTGTTCTGGTTCTCATTCTGAGATCTGTTCTGGTAATTGTTTTGATTGTTGTTCTCCATAACCTTTCACCTCTTCCTATTCTGTTGGCGCCGCTCACGCAAACACCACAGTAATAAGATTACCAGGTCTCAAAAATATATACGCTTGTATTTTTTGTGCTTTTTCAAACACTTTATTTTTTCGAATCGAGCTCGCCTACTTCAAGGTAATTCCGAAGATCTTCTTTCCTCTCGTTCCAACTACAATCGTGTTCTCGAATACTGCCGGAGAGGCCTCTACGTTCTTACCGAGGCTAATCGTGTCCTTCAATTCGCCGGTGCGTCCGTCCAGCAGATGCATATTGCCGTCCGACTCGCACAGGATGATATAGCCGTTGCCCTCTGCGTCGTATACGGCAACCGGACTGGACCAGCTGTAATGCTTGAGATCAACGCTCCACGCCTCGCCGCCGGTCTCCTTGTAGATGGCTACGAGCTTTCCGTGCTTCTTTCCACCCGTTCTCGCAACATTGAAATACACAAGGTCGCTCAGATTGTTCTGTCCCAATGCTGCCGTTGCCTGCACACCACCGGACACGCCGTCTACCGTCTTGCACTCGTACGTGCGCTTCCATACGACCTCGCCGGTCGCAGCATTTATCTTATAAATCGGCACTTCGCCGCTGTCCTTCTTGTCCTTCGTCCAGTGAAGGGAAGCGCTGATATAGATATAGGCCGTGCCGTCCGAAGTATCCACGTCTAAAACCGGAGAACCGTTGCTGTCGTCGGATACATCCTGCGTCCACACAAGCTCCATCGTGTTCAAATCGATGCACAGCAGCTCGCCGCTGTTCGTGCTTGCATACCAATAATGATCGTAAATAACCGCCGAGGACTCAATGCCGAGCCATCTTGCGCCATTCGTCACGCGGTCGTTCGTGTAGCGCCATTTTACAACCTCGGACGGGTCGATGCTCAAGGTGCGTCCGTCGTATTTCGTATTCAACTTCATCGTGTAGAGAATTCCGTTCTCGCCCGGCTGAATCAAAGTGTCCGTCTGCGGGTCAAACAATGCCGAGGAGTCAAATGCACAGAACTTGCCGTTGTCCTCGCGCAGTGCAAATGCATCGTCGTAGCCAAACTCGTATATTACCTTCCCCTGCAGCAAATCCACAAAGAAGAGACGTGCGCTGTCATCGCCCATATCGTCACCCGCGCCGACTACGTACAAAGGCGTTCCGTCGGGATACAACGAACCGGTTCCCTTAATCGGAAAGCCGAGGCTGATCTTATCGCGCGTCGCCGTTCCGTCCTCGAGGTCCAGAAAATAAATGTTGCCGTCCATCGTCGGGTAGATGACTTCCGTCAGGTCCGTCTTTTTCTTCTTAGAATCATAAATGTTCATCGCCTGCTTTGTCGCCTCATTCCAGCGAACAATCAGGGGCTGTCCTGTCCAGCCGCTTCCGGTCCAGTTGCCCTTGCTTACCGTCTTCTTGAGCGAACCGGTCTTAATGCTCCAAGCCTCGTCAAATGCGTATTTGCTCATCTTCGCCACGCCAAATGCCGCGCCGGAGCGATAATTGTCTCCTCTAAAGGTTACGATGCCTTCCAGCTTGGAGTAATTGTTGCTCTCCAAGTGAATCTCGTCCTGTCGGTAGTAGCCGTCGACCTCCATGCCGTTGATCTCAAGACCGGTCTGATAGCCCCATCTCGAAGGCAACGTATTGTCTACCGCCACACACATGCCGGTCTCCAAAAGCTTCTGTACCTCCGTTAGCGCCGTCGTATTCAATACCGGTGCCACAAGATCTCCTTCGTTCGGTTCAGACACCAAGTCGCCGCAGCCCGTCAGTCCGAGCATGCACAAGCAGACAAATGCCATAATCCATCCTTTCCGAATTCTCTTCTTCATCCGACTCTACCCCTTCCTTATTATCAATCACATACAAACTATATACCAATCACGAAAAAACAGCGCAGGGACTCCGGAATATCCGAAGCCCCCTGCCGCCAAAAGGCTTCCCTGCGAGTCGCTCGCAAGGTTACCTAGGATATTAGAATATTACAGTACAGACTTAACGGTAGCTACTACATTTTCCGTAGTGATACCGAACTTCTTGAACAGCGTTGCTGCCGGTGCACTTGCGCCGAAGCCGTGCATCGTTACATAACCGCCGTCAAGACCTACGTACTTAGCCCAACCGAAATCGCTGAGAGCCTCTACAGCTACACGAGCGCGAACGTTCTTCGGAAGTACGCTCTCCTTGTACTCTGCGGACTGCTCCTCGAAGAGATCCATACAAGGTACGCTGACTACGCGAACGTCAATGCCCTCTGCTGCCAAGATGTTCTTAGCCTCGATGGAGATGGATACCTCAGAACCGCTTGCGATAATGATTGCATCCGGAGTCTCCTTAGCGGAATCCTCGATGATGTAAGCACCCTTGAGAGCTTCCTTAGAGGAACCTGCCAACTGAGGAAGGTTCTGACGAGTAAGTACAAGTGCCGTAGGAGTGGTCTTGCTCGTTACTGCGCTGTACCAAGCTGCCAACGTCTCCGTTGCATCTGCAGGACGGAATACGT
This sequence comes from Lachnospiraceae bacterium, assembly GCA_045597165.1. Lineage (GTDB taxonomy): Bacteria > Bacillota > Clostridia > Lachnospirales > Lachnospiraceae > ISDg. Next base: position 3,048 of record JAZODS010000026.1, read on the forward strand.
GGAAGTTCGGAAGGGAACGAAGCATTGCAAGCTGCTCAATCGGCTCATGCGTAGGTCCGTCCTCACCAACACCGATACTGTCATGCGTCAGTACGAAGGTGGTAGGAATCTGCATCAATGCAGAAAGTCTTGCCATAGGCTTTACATAATCACTGAATACGAAGAACGTAGCGCAGTATGCACGAAGTCCGTGAAGCGTAATACCATTGCTGATAGCTGCCATTGCGAACTCACGTACACCAAAATGCAAGTTACGTCCGGTGTAGTCTTCCTTAGAGAAGTCGCCCATGTCCTTCATGTAGGACTTGTTGGACGGAGCAAGGTCTGCGGAACCACCGATGAGGTTTGGAACCTTGTTCTTCAACTTGTTGAGAGCCCAACCACCGAGATTTCTCGTAGCGTCAGCCTTCTCTTCGTAAGCCCAGTACTCTTCGTCGTTGATCAAATCAACAGCGATGTCCATATTGAACTCATCGTCCCAAGCCTGCTTCATCTCAGGATACTTAGCGCAGTACTCTGCGAACATAGCGTTCCATGCTTCCTCGTCCTTAGCCTTAGCTGCGGAGATTGCTGCATAGTTATCGTATACTTCCTGAGGTACGAAGAACGGCTCCTGGCTCGGCCAGCCGAGGTTCTCCTTCATAGCTGCCACATTTTCCTCGCCGAGAGGCTCACCGTGAGCGGAAGCCTTGCCCTGCTTTGCGGGACAGCCGTAACCGATCTGCGTCTTAACGGTAATCATGGAAGGCTTCGTCTTCTCTGCCTTAGCAGCCTCGATAGCCTTTGCAATCTCATCGAGATCATTGCCGTCCTCAACTACGAGCGTCTGGAAGCCCATAGCCTCGAAACGAGCCTGTACATTCTCGGTAAATGCGATATCGGTATCACCCTCGATACTGATCTTGTTGCTATCGTAAAGAACGATCAACTTGCTGAGACCGAGAGTTCCTGCAAGAGACATTGCCTCGTAGGAAATACCCTCCATCATACAGCCGTCGCCACCGAGTACGTATGTATAATGGTCAACAACCGGATAGCCTTCCTTGTTGAACTTTGCAGCCAAATGTGCTTCTGCCATTGCCATACCTACAGCCATACCCATACCTGCGCCAAGAGGTCCGGTCGTTGCCTCAACACCCTTGGTATGACGGTACTCCGGATGACCCGGGGTAAGGGAACCGTCCTGACGGAACTGCATCATATCTTCCTTGGTCAAGCCGTAGCCGAACAAGTGAAGAAGGGAATAAAGCAAGGTAGAACCATGTCCACCGGACAAGATGAAACGGTCTCTGTCTGCCCAATCCGGATTAGCGGGATTGTGTTTCATGTGCTTTGCCCACAGCTCGTATGCAACTGCTGCGGAACCGAGAGGAAGACCCGGATGACCGGACTTAGCCTTCTGGATTGCGTCTGCTGCCAACACACGAATGGCATTTACAGACATGTTGTCAATCGAATTACTCATGAGAATACCCTCCTAAAATTTTATCTGTCGTAGCCAAAAACCGAGTTTCAACCACTTTTACAGATGCTCTGTGTCAGCGGCTCAACGCTCCGCGCACACCTACTGTAATACTAGCACAAAGGCGGGGCATTTTCAATCCTATTTTCGGGATGGGGCCGTCAATTTTTCTAGACGTTTTCTTTTGAAAACTATGCAAATGAAATAAATTCGGACAGAAGGAGCTTCGCCGAGTGCAAAGCTCCCCCCTTTCTCTACACCGCCACGGCCAGTCTCTCGATCTCGCGACCGTGCGACCATAGCTCGTAGTAAATGCGGCTGCATTTTTCGTATTTCGCAAATGCTCGACGCGCCTGCTCCACGTCGCCGTAGACCTTCCAGCTTCCCACGCATTTGCATCCGTGGTTGCGGTGCTCGATGAAGCCGAGCACGTCCTCCGGCGGATAGCCCAGAAACAATCCGATTTCGTGCGGAAATTCTGCGTCCTGCCGTAGTCTGCGCATCAGCTCGGCCACGCACTGAATCGATCCGGTGCTTCGATACCCGAATCGCTCTAGCAAGCTCTTCGCGGCGCCGTCCGCCAGGTCTCTTTCGAGCCTCACGGGACGATAGACATAGATGAGCCCTACGCCGTCTCGATATCTCAGCGCCAGCACGCGCAAGCCCTTGCACACCAAGCGTCTGTTCATCATTCGTGTCTCGAAGTTCATCTCCTGCCGGGTTGCAAATCGGCAAGTGAACATATTTGCTGTCTTTAGCCCCGCCAACGTCGGCGCACAATGTCTGATGACCAATTCCTCCGGCATATTTCCCTCCAATCCGAAGCTCAGAACGCGCGACGCTACAGGCCGCAGGGTTTCTGCGCCGGGCCGCGGGCCGCTTTTGCGGCTTGCCCGCCCTGCGGGCCGCGTCCGAGCTCGTGGTCGCTTTGCCTTTCCGGGCGTTCGGACGCGTCCGCGGCCCGGCCGCTCCCACTTGCCGGCGACTTCATCCCGAGCTTCTTCTGTTAATGTGCCCGCGCGGTGCGGATTTATGCCACGCATTTTCCTCTTCGTGCTTGCGCACCACCGCAGAATCTGCTATTCTTCTATTGCGGGTTGTTCCGAGCTGCCTTGCACCTGCCGAGCAAACGGCACATTTTCCCCGGCGCAGCTGCGGGGCTTTTTGCTCGCGCCCTTTATCAGAATCAGAAAGGACTCTTTTCGCTATGAAGATTATGATCGCTTCCGATATTCACGGTTCGGCTTACGCCTGCCGTTTGCTTCTGCGCCGCCTGGCCGAGGAGGGGGCTGACCGCCTGCTGCTGCTCGGAGACATTCTCTACCACGGCCCGCGCAACGACCTCCCGCAGGAATACGCGCCCAAGGAGGTGCTCGCTATGCTAAATGCGGTGAAGACGCAGCTCCTTTGCGTCCGCGGCAACTGCGACTGTGAGGTTGATCAAATGGTGCTCGAGTGCCCCATCCTCGCAGACTATGCACTGCTTGAGCTGGACGGACACACCATCTATGCGACGCACGGCCACAAAAAAGAAGGTCTCACAGCGCTTTTGCGCGATTCCGACGCAATTCTTTTGCAGGGTCACACGCACATTCCCACGTGGGAGCGCATCGACGGCGTGCTCACCCTGAACCCGGGCTCCACCTCCATTCCGAAGGAGGGCTCACCCGCAGGTTATATGGTGTACGAGGACGGTGCATTTTCGTGGCGCAGCCTCGAAGACGCCTCAGAGTATTACCGACTCGAAGTGTAGGAAATCAAAATCACCGCCAACAGCAAAAAGAGGTTGCATTTCCTTATATTATTGCGATATACTATGCAAGGCTTTATGCGAGGCTCCCCGTCACTGTGCGGGCTTCGAGGCCTTATTCGAGGATTCCCGTCCCTGTGCGGACTTTGAGGCCTTATGCATACTTGCAGACGCGCAGCATTTGCCCCGGTGGGCGAGTTCGCGCTGCCGATTTAGAAAGAAACGAGGTTTATCAATATGTCGGATCAATCCGCAGAAATCAAGAAAAGAAGGACCTTTGCTATCATCTCTCACCCGGATGCCGGTAAGACGACCTTGACGGAGAAATTTCTCCTTTACGGTGGCGCCATCAATCTGGCGGGCTCCGTCAAAGGCCGCAAAACCGCTCGTCACGCGGTTTCGGACTGGATGGAGATCGAGAAGGAGCGTGGTATTTCGGTTACTTCTTCGGTTATGCAGTTTAACTACGACAATTATTGCATCAATATTTTGGACACTCCCGGCCACGAGGACTTCTCCGAGGACACCTACCGTACGCTCATGGCGGCGGACTCCGCGGTTATGGTCATCGACGCTTCGAAGGGTGTTGAGAAGCAGACCATCAAGCTGTTCAAGGTCTGCGTTATGCGCCACATCCCCATCTTCACCTTCATCAACAAGATGGACCGTGAGGCAAATGATCCGTACGAGCTCCTGAGTGACATCGAAAATGTTCTCGGCATCGCCACCTGCCCCATCAACTGGCCCATCGGCTCCGGCAAGGGCTTTAAGGGTGTGTACGACCGCAACACAAAGGACGTTGCGCTCTTCACAGCGGCGATGAACGGCCAGAAGGAGGTCGCAACCGAGTACGTTGCTGCCGACGATCCGGCACTCGAGTCTCGCATCGGCTTCGATTTCTACGAAAAGCTGCAGGAGGACATCGAGCTTCTCGACGGCGCCAGCGCGGAATTTGACCAGGAGCTTGTTGACGCCGGTGAGCTTTCCCCTGTATTCTTCGGCTCCGCCTTGACGAACTTCGGTGTTGAGACGTTCCTTCAGCATTTCCTGAAGATGACGTCCTCTCCCCTTCCGAGAAAGTCCGATTCGGGCATTGTGGACCCGTTCACCGAGGACTTCTCCGCATTTGTATTCAAGATTCAGGCCAATATGAACAAGGCTCACAGAGACCGTATCGCATTTATGCGCATTTGCTCCGGCAAATACGAGGCCGGCATGGAGGTCAACCACGTTCAGGGCGGCAAGAAGGTTAAGCTCGCTCAATCTACGCAAATGATGGCACAGGAGCGCCACATTGTCGAAGAGGCATACGCCGGCGACATCATCGGTGTGTTCGACCCCGGCATTTTCGCTATCGGCGACACGCTTTGCGCATCAAACCAAAAGTTCCGCTACGAAGGCATTCCGACCTTCGCGCCCGAGCATTTTGCCCGCGTGCGTCAGGTGGATACGATGAAGCGTAAGCAGTTCATGAAGGGTGTTACGCAGATTGCACAGGAGGGTGCGATTCAGATTTTCCAGGAGTTCAACACCGGTATGGAGGAGATTATCGTGGGCGTTGTCGGTACGCTGCAGTTCGACGTACTGAAGTTCCGTCTGCAGAGCGAATACAAC
>JAZODS010000027.1:0-31869 GCA_045597165.1 Lachnospiraceae bacterium
CTCTTCGGGTTGCCGAAAACCTCTTCGGGCGCACCCATCTCCTCGATTACGCCGTCTGCCATGAAGATGACGCGGTCTGCCACGTTGCGGGCAAACTCCATCTCGTGCGTTACAACGATCATCGTGCTGTCGCCGGACTTCAAACCGCGAATAACCGAAAGCACCTCGCCCGTCAACTCGGGATCGAGCGCACTCGTCGGCTCGTCAAAGCACAAAATGTCCGGAGAAAGAGCCAGTGCACGTGCGATTGCCACACGCTGCTGCTGACCACCGGAGAGCTCGCACGGATATGCATCGGCCTTCTCGGAGAGACCGACTCTCGCAAGCAGTGCGTCTGCCTTCTCTTCGATGTCCGCAAAGCCACGGGCCTTTGCCTCGCGATACGCCTCCTTGCCCTCGGTCTGCTTCAGCTTCTTCCACTCTTCCTTGCGCATCAGCTTTGCCGCAAGCGTAATGTTGCCATGCACGGTGTACTGCGGGAACAGGTTGAACTGCTGGAATACCAGACCGAAATGCAGACGATTCTTTCGAATCTGCGAGTCGCTCATGCGCTTACCCTCATTTGCATCCAAAATCGCCTCGTCATTGATCAAGATACGGCCGGCATCCGGAGTCACCAAGAAATTCAAGCAACGCAGAAGCGTCGTCTTTCCGCTTCCCGAGGAGCCGATGATTGCAAGCACCTCGCCCTTTTCCAGCGAAAAGTTGATGTTCTTCAGTACCTCGGTGTTCCCAAAGGACTTTTGCAATCCCTCTACTGTTAAAATCGCCATGAGAACCTCCTATGCCAGACGGTATCTGCTGAGCTTCTTCTCGATGTACGTGAACAGAAGTGTCAGCACCGTGTTGAAAATCAAGTAAAATGCGCCGGTGTAGAACAACGGCCAGATCAGGAAATGCAAGCTGAGAATTCGATCGGCCATGAACAGCACCTCGGCAACCGCAACGGTTCTCGCAAGCGACGTGTCCTTTACGAGCGTAATAACCTCGTTACTGATCGGTGCGAGGATGCTCTTAATTACCTGCAGCAGAATGATTCGGAAGAACACCTGACTCTTCGTCATACCGAGCACCTGACCGGCCTCGTACTGTCCCTTCGGAATATTTTCAATACCGCCGCGGTAGATCTCCGCAAAATAACACGCGTAATTCAGCACAAATGCAAACGTCGTGCCGTAAAAGTACGCACGCTCTACACTTCCACCGAAGATTGCCCAGCGCGTAATCGGATGTCCGAACGCAATGCCGGGAAGATAAATAACAATCATCAACTGCAAAAGAAGCGGCGTTCCGCGGATGATGTAGATAAATGCTCGCATCAAAAAGCGAAGCGGCATGAAGCGGCTTCTCGCGATAAATGCGAACACCAAGCCGAGCGGCATCGCCAGCAAAAGGGTCAACGCGAACAACTCAATCGTCGTCACAAAGCCCTTCATCAGCTCGATTGTAACCTCAAGAAAACTCATATGTATCTCCTGTCCTAAGATAGCCGCGGCCACGCGGGAAGTTGCTCTGCGATGGCGCATCCCCCTCGCGGGATGTCATCATCGTATGCTGCGAATATCCGAATATAACAAGTTCCGGCCCCTCAATACAAGGAGCCGGTGCTCATAATCTCTTATCTTTCTACGTTGTTGTAGTTGTCTACAAGGTCGTACTTCTCAGCCAATGCCTTCAACGTACCGTCAGCAACAAGTTCGTCGATAATCTTGTTTACTTCTGCGGTGATGTCGCTACCGGTACGGAAACCGATTGCGTACAGCTCGTCTGCAAGCTCGATGCCCTCAACGATCATAAGATCTGCGTAGTCGCCGTTGCCGCAGCTCGTCTTAGCAAGCGTGTAGTCAAGAACAACTGCATCGTAGTTACCTGCGTTGAGTGCAAGAAGCGCATCCGTCTGCTTGCCGCTTGCGGTGTAGGTAGCCTTAGACATGTTAGCGTCTGCAAGAATTGCGGACTCACCTGCGGAGCCACCCTCTGCGGAGAGGAGTGCATCTGCGAGAGAAGCAGCATCTACGTACTTCTCAGCGTCCTTCTTGTTGATAACAACAACCTGCTTGTTGGTCAAGTAAGTCGTCGAGAAATCCATGTTCTCCTTACGCTCTTCGGTAACGGTCAAACCGTTCCAAATACAATCGATGTTCTTAGCCTTAAGCATGGACTCCTTGGAATCCCAATCGATAACCTGGAACTCAGCCTTTACGCCAAGCTCAGCACAAACCTTCTCAGCGAACTCGGTATCGAAACCGATCAAAACCTTATTCTCATCGTAGTAGTTCATCGGAGCATACTCGGTAATACCGATAACTAGCTTCTTATTGCCCTTAACGTACTCAAGGTCCGTCTCTTCCTTGCCACATGCGGTCAGCATTGCTACGCACATGCAAAGCATCATTGCCAATGCAATCAACTTCTTCATGTCTTTTTACCTCTTTTCTTATATTGCTTTCTAATATGTATTGCGGGCAAATGCCCTTTCTTTCGCTGTCGCTTAACCATTTTACCGCGATAAAGCGACCTCGCAAAGATAATATCACATGAGCTCGAAGTCTGTCAACCTCTTTCGTCTATGTGATACCATCTTTCAATATTACATCAATACCTTCGCCAAGAACGTCTGCAGACGCTCGCTCTTCGGATTCGAGAAGATCTCCTCCGGGGTACCTTCCTCTACAATGCAACCGCCGTCCATGAACACAACGCGGCTTCCTACTTCCTTCGCAAAGCCCATCTCGTGCGTTACGACAACCATCGTCGTACCTTCCTTCGCAAGAGACTTCATAACATCCAGTACCTCGCCTACCATCTCGGGGTCAAGTGCACTCGTCGGCTCGTCAAAGAGCATCACCTCAGGCTCCATGCAAAGCGCACGCACAATCGCGATACGCTGCTTCTGTCCACCGGACAGCTGACTCGGATACGCATTGGCACGGTCTTCAAGACCGACTCTGCGGAGAAGCTGTCGAGCATTTTCCTCAGCAGCCTCCTTGCTCACACCCTTCAGCTTCATCGGGGCAAGCGTCATATTCTTAAGAATCGTCATATTCGGGAACAGGTTAAAATGCTACAACACCATGCCCATCTTCTGACGATGTACGTTGATATCGGTCTTCGGATCGGTAATGTCTACGCCGTCGAACAGAATCGTTCCGCTCGTAGGCATCTCGAGCAGGTTCAGCGAGCGCAGGAACGTCGACTTTCCGCTTCCGGACGGGCCAATGACAACGACTACCTCACCGCGATGAATCTCGGTATCGATTCCGTCAAGCGCGCGAATCGCACCGTCGTTGTAATGCTTCTTCAAACCGCTAATCTGTATCAAGGCATTATCGCTCATTCTTACGCAACCTCCTCTCCACAATGTTACCGAGCTTCGTCAAGACGATGACGATTACAAGGTAAATTACCGCTACGGCAATCAACGGCATAAATGCGGAATACGTTCTACCGCGGATAACATCTCCGGCCTTTGTCAAATCCATAACCGCAACGTAACCGGCAACCGACGTCTCCTTGACAAGCACGATCAGCTCGTTCATCAACGTAGGCAGAACTACCTTAAACACCTGCGGAACGATGATATATCGCATCGTCTGAAAATAGTTAAATCCAAGCGAACGTCCGGCCTCGAACTGTCCCTCGTCGATCGACATAATACCGCCACGGAAGATCTCCGCTACGTACGCACCGGAGTTGACACCGAATGCAATAATCGCAACGCCGACACCACTACGCGCACTCGCGAAAATGATATAGTACGCAATCAACAACTGTACTACAACCGGCGTTCCGCGGATAATCGTCAGGTACAGCTTGCAAAACCAGTTCAAAAAGCCGATGCAAAATGTACCGAAGGTTCTGCGTCTTCTATACTCCTCGATGTTCTTATCGTAGGTAGAGCGAACTGCTGCCACGAGCAAACCGAGCACAATACCGATCAACAGCGCGAACACCGTAATCAACAACGTGTTCTTCAAGCCGTCTACGAGGTAGCGCCAACGCTCATCGTCTACGAAGTTCAGAATAAATTGATCTTTCCAGTCCTGAAAGGTATCTGACAACGTTAAAAAAATCATACAACCCTCGTTTTCTTACCCTATGTAGGTAGACTCATGTGTCAAAATGTCCCGAAGGCTTCTTCGGGTAGCAAAAATGGCCGCCACAGCACTCGTGGCAGCCATTTAATTTTAGCAAATCCGTATAAGAAAAGCAACTACAATATTGAATTCTTATTGATTACTCAGCCTTGATGTACTTGTCGATAATCTTCTGTACGGTACCGTCGGCGATGAGCTCCTTCAGTGCATCATTTACCTTATCCTTGATCTTGCTATCCTTAGCGAAGCAAATAGCGTAATCCTCTACTGCGAACTCGGTCTCAAGAATCTTAAGACCCTCGTTAGCTGCTACAAATGCCTTAGCCGGCTCGTTGTCGATGATAACACAATCTACCTTATCGGTTACAAGTGCCTGAACTGCGTCTGCGCCCTTCTCGTAACGAAGAACTCTGTCCTCGCCCAAGCCGTCCTCATCAACGGGAGCGGAAGCATAGATGTCACCGGTGGTGTTGGACTGAACGCCTGCCGTGTAGGTTGCGCCCTCTGCGAACAAATCGTCAACCGTCGTAATCGGAGAATCCTCCTTTACGATAACAACCTGAATACCGGTTGCATACGTGTCGGAGAAATCAACGCTCTGCTTACGCTCATCGGTTATGGTCATGCCGGCCATACCCATGTCGTACTTACCGGTAGCAACACCCGTAACGATTGCGCCGAACTGGATGCTTACGATCTCAAGCTCCATACCGAGCTTCTTAGCGATCTCCTGAGCGATCTCAGCGTCAATACCTACGATTTCCTGGTTCTCATAGTACTCGTAAGGAGGGAACTCTGCGTTGGTAGCCATCGTCAACACGTCCTTCTTTTCTTCCTTACAACCCGTCAACATCGTCATAGAAGCAACGAGCATGCACAATACGAGAATAAAACTAACTGCCTTCTTCATACCTTTTACCTCTCTTTCGAAAATAAATATCGCTCGAGTCGTGAAAATGCACGACTGCTCTTACGCTATGCATAGTTATAACATAGATTTTCCGCTTAGTCAAGTGCTTTTTCGCATTTTTCTTGTATAAATAATTGTTTGCGGTGTATATTTATACTTTCCATTTGTTAGAGCGGTTCTTTTTCCTCTTGTAATCTGCGCGTATTTGTGGTACTTTGAACGTAGTAATGATTCTACGAATTTCGGTCGATGCTTCGATGTGGCACCGGCCAAGCACCTATGTGATTTCAACGAAGGAGGAGTTATGACAATCAAATTTCGATACAATGCACCCGTAATATTGACCTTTGCACTGCTCAGTGCAGGCATTCTCGGACTCAATCTATTGACCGGCGGCTGGACAAATGCCAATCTGTTCTCGACGTACCGCGACTCGCTGCTCGACCCGCTTATGTACGTGCGTCTCTTCGGACACGTCCTCGGCCACGGCGACTGGACACACTACTTCGGAAATATGACGTTGATTCTTTTGCTCGGCCCGATGCTCGAAGAAAAGTACGGCAGCAAGGTCATCCTCGAGATGATTCTCATCACCGCAGTGCTCACCGGTATTCTTCACAACCTGTTGTTCCCGAACGTTACCTTGCTCGGCGCAAGCGGCATCGCATTTATGCTGATCGTGCTTTCCTCGATTGCAAATGTTCGACGTGGTGAGATTCCGATTACGTTCATTCTTATCTGCATTTACTACATCGGCGGCGAGCTGTTGGCTGCATTTCGCGAGGACAACATCTCTCAGCTGGCTCACATCATCGGCGGAACGTGCGGCGGCTTCTTCGGTATGTTCCTAATCAACGGAAAGCGATAATAGAACGCAACTTCATACAGAGCATTTTACACAATAATGTTCGCACAATAATAGCGGCTCCCGAATGACCGGAAGCCGCTATCTTTATTGTCTTTATGTACTATATCGAATTACTGTGCGTCAAAGCCTGCAGCTTCCTTCATCTGAAGAACACCGTACATTGCGTACTTCGGTCTCAGCAAGGAATCGTACAACAACGGGCTACGCTCGGATCTCCAAGAAAGTGTATCGGAGAAGCCCCAAATCGTAAGGGAATCCATCTTTACCGTGCCGTCCTTTGCTCTCTGAAGAAGGCCGTTGATCAGGTTGTAGTAGTACTGACCCTGAATCTTGAGGTTCTCCTCGGTAGGCTTCTTGATAACCGGCCAAGAACCGAGACATACGTCAAGCTCGGTAAGGTTTACCTTCAAACCGAGGGAGCCGATTCTATCAACGGTTGCGAAGTACTCATCAAGGCTATCCTCGGTATAGAGATGTGCCTGGAAGCCAACACCGTCGATCATGTACTCGCCGTTCTCATCCTTCAACGTCTGTACGAAGTTGTAGAGAGTCTCGGTCTTGAACTGCTCGTTGTAGTCATTGTAGTAAAGCTCTACGTGCTCGGGAGCATACTTGTCTGCATAGTAGAATGCATGCCAGATGTAGTCGTCACCGATAACCTGCTTCCACAAGCAGTCACGCATAGAGCCATCTTCCATCCATGCCTCATTTACTACGTCGTACGCATAGATCATATCCAAGTAACCAAGCTCTTCAAGCTCTTCAAAAACCTGCTTGATGTAGCTATCCATTCTCTGAAGCATCTCATCACGGCCTACAAGTGCATTCTTCGTATCAAAGCCCTCGTAGAAAATCCAGCTCGGAGTCTGGCTGTACCATACCAAGGTATGGCCACGAACTTCCATGTTGTTCTCCTTACACCACTTAAGAAGCTCCTTCGTCATGTTGTTGAAATTCACTACAAGCTCACCTGCTGCCTTACTTGCGTTCTGGTCAAGCGTGTAGTCGGGCTTCATGTGATTCTCAAGCGTAATGCTATTGAAGTTGTCCGTAATTAATTTTGTAAAGTAGGTGTTCGAAACCATTCTCTCGGACAGACATACACCTGCCTTAAGGCCTGCCTCGCCAAACACTTCTTTAATCGTAGTCTCAATCGGAGCCGTAGTCGGAGTCGGACTCGAGGTCGGCTTCGGGCTCGGGGTCGGGGTTGCGGTAACGGTCGGCTCATTCTCTGCGGGCTTATCTTCCTTACAAGCCACAAGAAGGAGTGCGAACATCATAGCAATCACACAAATCTTCCATCTTTTCATGCTAGGTCTCCCTTTCGTACAAAAAATAAATCTTCACGGATACCACATATCCGCATATTAATAATACCATGAAATCCCGCAATGTCAATGTCATATTGCAAAGAAAGTCGCCCCGATTTGTACGGGGCGACCTTAAAAATCACGGATATTCTATGTCTTTCGAGCAATCCGCCGGGACGACAGTCCATCCGACGAACCGCACATTGAGAAAATGCTCTTTGCGATTACAGTCTCTTCAAAAGCTCTTCTCTCAGCTCTTCGTAGCCGGGCTTTCCGAGCAACGCGAACATATTCTTCTTGTAGCTCTCTACACCGGGCTGATTGAACGGATTCACTGCGAGCATATAACCGCTCACACCGCATGCAAACTCAAAGAAGTAGAACAACTGACCGAGGGAATACTCACTCTGGTCCGGAACGCGAATCATCAAATTCGGAACGCCACCGTCGATGTGTGCCAGCTGCGTACCCTTCATTGCATTCTTATTCACGAAATCCACCGTCTTGCCTGCGAGGTAGTTCATACCGTCAAGGTCAACCTCCTCAGCCTCAAGCACGATCTGCTCCGTGCTGTTCTCAAGCTCCATCACGGTCTCGAACAACGTGCGCGCGCCGTCCTGAATGAACTGACCCATGGAATGCAGGTCGGTCGTAAGGTCTACGCTTGCCGGGAAGATACCCTTCTGGTCCTTGCCCTCGCTCTCGCCGTAGAGCTGCTTCCACCACTCACTGATAAAATGCATGGACGGCTCGTAATTCGCAAGCACCTCAATGCCCTTACCCTTGCGGTAGAGAATGTTGCGGATTGCTGCGTACTTCACTGCAGCATTTTCCTCAAATGCAGCATTGATGCACTGCTCACGCATACTTGCCGCACCTGCCAGCAACGCGTCTACATCTGCGCCGCTCACTGCGATCGGAAGAAGTCCTACTGCGGTCAATACCGAGAAACGGCCGCCGACATCATCCGGCACTACAAAGCTCTCATAGCCCTCTTCGGTAGCTACCTTCTTGAGCGCTCCTCTTGCCTTATCGGTCGTTGCGTAAATTCTCTTGTTGGCCTCTTCTCTGCCATACTTCTCAATCAACAGTTTCTTGAACACGCGGAACGCAATCGCCGGCTCCGTCGTTGTTCCGGACTTACTGATCATATTGATCGAGAAATCGCGGTCGCCGATTACCTGAATCAAATGTGCGATATAGGTCGAGCTGATGCTGTTGCCTACATAATAAATCTCCGGAGTCTTGCGAATCTCCTTCGATACGCTGTTGTAAAAGCTGTGACGAAGAAACTCGATTGCCGCACGAGCTCCGAGATAGGAGCCGCCGATACCGATTACGAGCAACACCTCGGAATCGTTCTGAATCTTCGCTGCCGCCTGCTTAATACGAGCAAGCTCTTCCTTGTCATATGCTATCGGGAGGTCAACCCATCCCAAAAAGTCGTTGCCTGCGCCTTCGCCGGACAAAAGCTCTGCCTTTGCAGCCTCTGCCTGCTTCTTTACAAGTGCCACTTCCTCCTCGCTCATAAACTTCAAAGCGCCGGAGTAGTCAAATGTTACATTCCCCATAAATGAGTCCTCTCTTCTCATAGTATATCGGCCGCCTCACGCCTGTGGCTGCCGAACAAACTAATTATATCAAACCCGCTTATGCAATGCAAGTATCCGCCCATGGTTATTCGGAAAATGCGAGGCATTTTCACAGTGCCGCATCATTATGTAAAATACTCTTTCAATACGTCTTCAATAATCTCGGTTTCCTGCTCGACACGATCTTTGCTAACCGCATATTCGTCCTGCAGCTTGCCGAGATATTTCTCGCGAAGGCGTCTTTGCTTCTCCTCGTATGCCGACTGCAGTGCGGCCTGCTTTTCGCGTGCGCGCTTCTCCTCCTTGCGGCGCTTTTCCGAAAGCTTAGCGCGCTGCTGCTGACGCTCCTTCTCGGCCTTTGCCTCCATCGCACGACGTTCTCTTTCCTCGCGCTCCTCACGCTCTTTGCGTCTGCGCTCCTGTCTCATGCGAATTTCCTCAAGACGCAGCTCGCGAAGCTCTGCCAAGCGATCCTCCTCAGCCTGTGCGCGGCGGTTCAGCTCGTCTACCGACACCTTGCTCGACATTGCCTCCGTCAGGGCTGCATATTCCGCACGGCGAACGGCCTTCTCGTCCTTTTGCTTGCCGCCGGACACCATTGCTTCTGCCACCTTCACACTGGTCTTATTCTCGCCAATCTTACTCTCGCCGATTTTATTCTCGGCATTCTTATTCTCGGCAACCTTACTCTCAGCAGTCCTATTCTCGGCAGTTCTATTCTCGGTAGCCTTAGTCTCGGCAGACTCCTTCAGGGAAACCTTCCGCTCGGACTCCTCGTTGACAACCGCTGTAGCAGACGTACCTTCCGATGCACTCGCCACAGAAGCCACTCCTCGCGAAGCACTCACTGTAGCAAATGCTTTGTCGAGCTTGGGCCGAAGCGCATTTTCCAACAGCTCGCGATACGCAAGCTCTACTCGCTCACGACTGTTCGATACGCAAAATACCTGCTGCCCGCAGTGGCACACAATCGCCGCCACCACGCCATAGCCAAGCACCTCCAAGCAGTAGTCCGTAGGAAAATGCTGCGCCGACGCGTACAACGCCGCCCCTACGCCAAATCCTACGCACAGAGCAGGAACTTGTCCGGACAACTGCTCCCACGTTCTGAGACGAAGCACTGCGAACCGCTTTTCCTCCATCTGTCCTCGCACAAACAGCTCCACATCCACCAAGCCCCCGCGCTTCCGATAATATTCCTCAAAGCGCTCCTGTAGCTTAGCACACCAGCCACGTTTCTTTTCCTTGTTACGAAGCAATTGCATCCGATATCTTCTGTAAATGCCGGTCAAACTCACGGCCAGCAATAGACCGAGCGCGAGCGGCACGATGAACAAATAGGGAACCCTGTGGTCCACAAACACTTCCAACAGCATGTCCTTTCTCCTTTACATGATTTTCCATCATTATACTTCCTACTCGGTTTCCTGAAAAGACACTACCGTCGCTTAGGAAGGGATTTCGCTCGACAACAAGCTACATTTTCACCGCATTTTCGTAGCGCATTTATGAAAAAATGCCACTATTCTTTCGGGCTCGCTTGTGATATACTACTATACGCAGTCGCTTGGAGCGATGTCGGTGGCGTTACCGCTTCCGGCTCACGCGACGGCATTTACAACCGCCGGGCAGACGCTTTGTCGTCGCACGGACCGATAACGAATGGAGAATTCGAATGAATTTACGAAAGCTGAAACGAATTATAAAGCGCTTGTGGCGCCTTTGCCGCCCGCAGTGCATTGCATTTTTAGTAATAGTAACGCTGTTGATTGCTTTGCTTGTCTACAGCTGCGCAAAGGACGACTCGAAGCCGAGTAGCTCTACGCAGGTTTCGATCACGCCGACCGGTCAGCCGACCGAGACGCTGCCGCCGTCCCCGACCGCGACACAGGCTCCGACCGATACGCCGACGCCGACTCCGGAGCCGCTTTACGGCTACACCGACAGTACGACGACGGACGTTAACGCCGTACCGATAGAGAAGGAGGGCTGGGAGGTTGACTTCCTGATGCTCGTCAACTGGAACAATCGTCTTAAGTACTCCGGCAATCCGGAGGGCTTGGTGTACGTGAAGGACGTGCTTAGCTCGGACAAATACATCATCGAGGACCCGGAAACCTGCATGTGCAACGAAACCGCTTTGCAGGCGCTGAAGGAGATGAGCGAGGACGCACTCGCTGCCGGTTGTCCTTATGTGAAGATATCGAAGACCGGTGCTTACCGCACCTTCAAGACGCAGGATGATTTCTGGCAGGCCAGAATCGAGACCGACCCGAACTACGGTTCCGATCCGTACAACAATCCCCCGCGTACCGTTCCGGCAAATGCGAGCGAGCACCGCACGGGACTTGGCTTTGACATCTGGGTTCCGGATTCGCAGTACGCTTGGTTCCACGAGAATTGTCACCGCTACGGTTTCATCTTGCGATACCCGGGCGACAAGATTCGTTACACGGGCATTATGTATGAGCAGTGGCATTTCCGCTACGTTGGTGTAGAGGCCGCTACGGAGATGCGCGACATGGGCTTCTGCCTTGAGGAGTACATCGCATTCCTCAACGGTGCGGACATTACGCCGTACCCGACGAAGCCGGTAACTCGTCCGACCGCCACTCCGACGCCCGGACCGACGACAGCGGTTCCGATGTCTCCGACACCGACGCCGACCGTAACACCGACACCGGGACTTGTGCCTGACGGAACACCGACTCCGACACCGGAGCTTCCGCCGGAAGACATAACACCGACTCCGGAGCTTCCGCCCGAGAATACACCGACTCCGGAACCGGAGAATCCGCCCGAGGACATAACGCCGGCAACGCCAACTCCGACTCCAAGTCCGACACCGACTCCGGAACCCGCGCCTGAAAATCCGGCGCCCGAGAATCCGGAAGGCACGCCGGAATAAAAGGTGCGACCGACCAGCGACCGAACAAAAGGCGGGCGCGAACAAAACAATAAGAGCCGATACGGAAATCATCCATATCGGCTCTTTTATTATCGCTTATGTCCCGATGCAATCACTGCACGGGTTTATGATATCTTTGCATTCTCTACTATCGGTTCAATCAACCGGCGAGTCCTACAGGTTCATCGCATCTTCGCATGGAACATCAAGATCGCTGCTGCCACTGCGGCATTCAACGATTCGACCTGTCCCTCCATCGGAATACGAACGCACGTCTGCGCCTTCGCGGTTGCTTCGGGCGTCAGTCCATTTGCCTCATTTCCGATCATGATTGCATACTTCCTGCCGTAGTCCGGCTCCGTATACGGAACAGACCCGCTCAAATGCGCTGCGTACAACGTAAGCCCGCGCTCCTTTAAGTCATCGAGCGTCCCTGTCAGCTCCGCGGTGTAGACAAACGGCACGCGCAGGATGGCTCCCATCGTAGAGCGCACTACCTTCGGATTGTAGATGTCCACCGAATCCTCCGACAGCACGATTCCGGTCATGCCGGCCGCCTCTGCGGTTCGCACAATCGTGCCGAGGTTGCCCGGATCGCGCAAGCTCTCGAGCACGAGAATTCTCGCGTCGTCCTCCGAGAGCATCTGCTCCATCGTATATTCCGGCATCCGCACAATCGCCAGCACACCCTGCGGCGTCACAGTTTCTGCGATCTGGTCGAAAACGGCATCCGATACCGTCTCATACGAGCAAGCTGCCAGCTCGGCCTTTTCTTCCTCGCTCAGCCCCGCAAGCCCCTTTTCCGACCAATACGCCTTCACGATTCGCTCCGGCGCCTGTCTCAAAATCTCAAAGAACATCTTGTGACCCTCGCATACAAATGCTCCGGCCTCCTCGCGTTCCTTTCGCTTCTTCAACAGCGCAGTCACCTGCTTTAGCTGCGGATTGTTTCTCGCTGTAATCACGTCTCGTCACCTGCACTTCCTGTCAAATGCAATGCCTACTCCACAATGCCATACAACGCGCACTGTGCCTCGATGCTATACCAAAATCACTGCTCCTCGCTCATGTTCGCGAGCTTCGCTGCCTGATCGGCACCGACCAAATTGTCCACGATCTCCTGAATGTCACCGTTCATAATGTCATCCAGACGATAGGACGTAAAATGAATTCTGTGATCCGTGCAACGTCCCTGCGGGAAATTGTACGTACGAATCTTCTCCGAACGATCACCGGTACCAACCTGGTTCTTGCGGTTCGCAGCCTCTTCCTTCTGCTTCTTTTCCAACTCCAAATCGTACAGCTTTGCGCGCAATACCTTAAATGCCTTGTCGCGGTTCTTAAGCTGTGACTTCTCGTCCTGACACGAAATCACGATACCGGTCGGAATGTGCGTAAGACGTACTGCCGAGTCGGTCGTGTTGACACACTGACCACCGTTACCGGAGGAACGGAATACGTCGATTCTACAGTCATTTGGATCAATCTGTACGTCTACGTCCTCTGCCTCGGGCATGATTGCCACCGTTGCGGTAGACGTATGAATACGACCGCCGGACTCCGTTACCGGAATTCTCTGTACGCGGTGTACTCCACTTTCAAACTTCAGCTTGGAATACGCGCCCTGTCCGTTGATCATAAATACAACTTCCTTGATGCCGCCGATTCCGCTCTCGCTAAGGCTCATCAGCTCGGTCTTCCAACGCTTCGACTCTGCATATTTGCTGTACATACGGTACAGCTCTGCGGCAAACAGCGCCGCCTCATCGCCGCCGGCACCGCCACGAATCTCGACAACGACGTTCTTATCGTCCATCGGATCCTTCGGCAACAAAAGAATCTTCAGCTCACCCTCCAGACGCTCTACGTCCTCCTTGCTCTGGGCAAGCTCTTCCTTTGCCAGCTCGCGCATCTCTTCATCGGTCTCGAGCTCTAACATCTCAAGACTATCCTCTATGCTCTGCTTAGCGGCCTTGTACGCACGATACGCCTCCACAATCGGAGCGCAATCGCTTTGCTCTTTCATCAGCTTGCGGAATCTGTTCTGATCCGAAACAACCATCGGGTCAGTCAGCTCAAGCTGCAGCTCTTCAAACCGCTTTAGCAAATCCTCTAGCTTGTCAAACATCTTCTTATCTCACTTTCTTATCAAGTAAATGCCCGGTCACCACGCGGTCCAAGCCCGCATAATCCCGATGCACCTCTACATTCTCAAAACCCGCGTCGCGCAATAGTCCCGCAACGCTCTCACCTTGGTCATACCCGATCTCCAGCATCAGATAGCCGCCCAAGCCACCTTCACCTACGCGCAAATGCTTCGGCGCCTCCTTTGCCAAGACCCGATAAAAATCCAGTCCGTCCTCGCCACCGTACAACGCCAGTCTCGGCTCGTACTCGCGCACCTCCGGCATCAGCTCTCTCAGCTGCTCCGGCGGAATGTATGGCGGGTTGGATACAATGACGTCGAACTCTCCTTCCACCGCGGAGAACATGTCACTCTTAGCAAAATGCACGTCCGCTTCGAGTCGCAAAGCATTTTCCTTCGCGACCGAAAGGGCCTGCTCGGATATATCAACCGCCGTCACGCTCTTCGGTTCTCCTAACTTCGCCAGGCTGATCGCAATACAGCCGGAGCCGGTACACACATCCAACACGTCCGCACCCTTGCACTTCTCAAGCGCAAGCATAACCAAATGCTCCGTATCCTGCCTCGGAATCAACACGTCCTTGTTCACATGAAAGCAAAGTCCCATAAACTCCTGCTCGCCCGTAATCTGCTGCAGCGGCTCTCGCTTGCAGCGTCTCTCAACGAGCGTGGCATACTCTGCTGCCACCTCATCGGGGATGCTCTCTTCGCGTCGCATAAGCCATGCGGCTCCGTTCATCCCGGTGATGTGCCACAAAAGATACTTTGCCTGTAGTTCGGCCTCCGGCACCTCCGACGCCTCCAAGCGTCTTAGGGCCTGCTCCATTGCTTCCCGGTAGGTCATAGCCCTTCTCCCATGTCATCGTGTCCAAAATCGCACACTGTCGTGCATCCTCGCACCGAGTCCTCAGACGTCACCGCTCCTGCGCAGCGTCATCCTCCTGTGCGGACTCCTGATCAGACTCCAGCAACTGCTTCGGGTACAAATCGCCCGTCTCTCCTGCGGCAAATGCCTGCCAGTCGAACACCGCCTCCACCGAGGCAATCGCTACCTCGAGCATGGAATCGTCGGGCTCCTTCGTCGTCAAGGCCTGCATCCACATGCCGGGACGACTGATGATGTTCATAAATACATTTTCCTTACGGCCGGCCAGCTTCAGCACCTCGTAGCTGATACCCGCAACAACAGGCAACAGCAACAGACGCACGCCGAAACGCACCAGCACGCGAATAATCTTAGAGCTTCCCGTATAGATCGGAAATGCGTTCACAACCGAAAATACAAGAATACTGATTACCATAACAAGAATCATAAAGCTCGTACCGCAGCGCTTATGTTCCTTCGAGGAAGCGCGTGCATTTTCCACCGTCAGCGGAAGTCCGTGCTCGATACAATTGATTGTCTTATGCTCCGCACCGTGATACTGGAACACTCTCTGGATGTCCGGCATCAATCCGATGAGCGCAACGTATGCCACGAAGATCAAAATGCGCACTACGCCCTCTACCGTACTGATAAACAGCGCCGAATCGATCTTCAAAAGACTCTGCAGAAGCTCCGATACAACGAGCGGAAGGAAGAAAAACAATCCGATGGACAATGTCAAGGACAAAAGGATTGCAAAGAAAATGGCCGTCGGCGTCAACACGCTCTCTTCTTTCACAGCTGCCTTCTCTTCCTCGGTAAGCTGCTTCACTACGGACTTGGTCACTTCCTGAGAAGCGTCCTCAGCCACAACCGCTTCCGAAACCTCAACCGATGCAGCGTCGGCCGCCTCGGTGACAGCCGCTACGGTCTCCTGTGCAGACTCTTCCACACTCTCTGCCTGTAACGCCTTCTTGCCCTTCTTCGGCTTCTTTTCCTTCTTCGGCTCTTCCTCTACGTCCACGAAATTGGCCGAATAGGTCAGCGTCTTCATACCGATTACCATCGATTCAATCAAATTCACGGTACCACGAATAAACGGCAATCCGAGAAACTTAATTCTCGTGCCGATGTTGTTCCAGTCGCGAATATCAATAATAATCTCTTTGTCAGGCTTACGAACGGCAACGGCGTATTTGCCCTTGTTGCGCATCATAACGCCTTCCATTACCGCCTGTCCACCTACACCTGATGGTTTCATACTAATCCTCCGTTTCACAGCACACCTTCTCACAACAGCGTGTGTACGAATCTCCGTAAATTGAAAAATAGGTTGAGATATTTGTTCAACACCTCAACCTCTTTTTACTGCTATTCCATTGTCCCCACTACATAGGGATACTACCAAATTAGAAGCCGTACTTCTTATTGAACTTCTCAATTGCGCCACGAGCCGTAGCAGCCTTCTTCTGACCGGTGTAGAAAGCGTGACACTTAGAACAAATCTCTACGTGAATCTCTCCCTTGGTAGAACCGGTAACGAACTCGTTGCCACAGTTACATGTAACCTTTGCCTGATAGTACTTCGGCTGAATTGCTTCCTGCATGACTTTCACCTCTCTAAATTCTTATAATTAATCATCGGCCGGCCGAAACCAGTCGACCTAACACTCTATAAAACAGCTTTTACATTATAGCATAGCACTTTCGAGATTGCAACACCATTTTTCTAAGCATTTTTAATTTCTTCACACTAGTTCAAGCGAAGCTTTTTCACCGTCTGGATGAACTCCTGATTGTCCTTCGTGCGCGCAAACATATTGACGATCTGCTCAACGGCTTCGTCGGCCTTTGCCCCGTTAAATGCTCTTCTCATCGTAAAGTTCGCCTCGAGCTCAAGCGGCGTCAAAAGCAAATCCTCTCTTCTCGTGCTCGACTTCGGAAGATCGATTGCCGGGAAAATGCGCTTCTCCGACAGCGTTCTGTCCAGTACAAGCTCCATATTGCCGGTGCCCTTGAACTCCTCGAATACCACGTCGTCCATACGGCTTCCCGTATCAACCAATGCCGTCGCAAGAATCGTTAGGCTTCCGCCCTCGCGCATGCAGCGAGCCGCACCGAAAAATCGCTTCGGCATATACAGCGCCGCGGGGTCCAAACCGCCGGAAAGAGTACGTCCGCTCGACTGGCACGTAAGGTTGTAAGCACGAGCAAGTCTCGTAATGCTATCAAGCAGCACCACAACGTCCTCGCCTTGCTCAACCAATCTCTTCGCACGCTCAATCGTCATCTCGGACACACGCTTATGTCTGCCCGGTTCTTCGTCAAAGGTGGAATAGATGACCTCCACGTTCTTTCCCGTGATGGACTCCTTCATATCCGTAACCTCTTCGGGACGCTCGTCGATCAAGAGAATCAACAGGTGAACCTCCGGATGATTCTTCGTCACTGCCTTGGCAATCTGCTTCAAAAGCGTCGTCTTACCTGCCTTCGGCTGAGACACGATCATACCACGCTGTCCCTTGCCGATCGGGGAAAGCAAGTCCACAATTCGCATTGCGGGACCGCAGCCCGGCGTCTCAAGGTGCAATCTCTCGTGCGGATAAATCGGTGTGAGCTTGTCGAACTTTGCGCGCTTACAAGCCAGCTCCGGATCCATTCCATTGATCTTCGTGATATACAAAAGCGGTGTGAATTTGTCCGCCGGTCCTTTGATCTTCAGATTGCCGCGAATGACATCGCCGGTCGAAAGGTTGTAACGCTTAATCAGCATCGGCGATACATACACATCGTCGGAGCTGGGCAAATAATTGTCGTTTCGGATAAATCCGAAGTTTTGATCCTGGCCAACCTCAAGGATACCCTCTCTCGTAATACCACTGTCCATCGCCGCCATGTCCGGTGTAACCGCAGGGCGTCTCGCCTCGGATCTTACCTCCGGGCGCACATCGCCTCGCGCTTCGTATCTTGCCTCGGGTCTCGCTTCACTTCGCAGTTCCGGTCTACCCTCCGGGCGCATCCCCGGTCTCTGCACACGGTCTGCATGCTGCATACGCTCCGAGCCCTGCACACGGTCTCTTCCCTGCACCACACGTCTTACCGTCTGCGCATTTCTCTGCGGCATCGGCTCTGCCGTATACTGCTCTACCGAAGTCGCTTCCGCAACCTTAGCGGGAGACTGATCCTGTATAGGCTGCTCCTGCGTAGGCTGTGCCTCGGCAGCAGTCAAATGCTCCACAAGCTCCTGCTTCTTCATGGCGCTATAGCCACTAATCCTCTTTTCCTTCGCAATTGCTCTCAATTCGGCAATCGAAAGCTTTTCATAGCTGTTACTCATATGACACCTCATGTCTTCGGTGCGTCATACACCTTTATTATGTTTTTTTCTACTATCGGGGGAACTATACGCCTAAGAAAAAGGCTTCATTTTGTAAGAATATATAGGGGGCGAAGGACTCGCCCCCTATGTTAGATTTTCTTATTCTTCGGACTCCATCTCGATTTCTTCGTACTCTACGTCGTCCTCGTAATATACGTCGTCCTCATAATATACGTCATCTTCGTAGTATACATCATCTTCGTAGACAACATCGGTATCAAGCACTTCCTCTGCAACATCCAAATCTGCCTCAGAGCTAATGCTCTCACGGAATTCTTCCTCGAATTCCTCTTCCATGTTCAGAAGCTGGTTATCGGTATCGAGCTTCACGTTGCGGTAGTGCTTCATACCGGTTCCGGCAGGAATCAGCTTACCGATAATAACGTTCTCCTTCAAACCGATCAACGGATCTACCTTACCCTTAATTGCCGCATCCGTAAGAACCTTCGTGGTCTCCTGGAAGGATGCTGCGGAAAGGAAGGAGTTCGTTGCGAGGGATGCCTTCGTGATACCAAGCATAACCTGCTTACCATCAGCCGGTCTCTTGCCTTCTTCGATCAACTTAGCATTTGCATCCTCGTAATCCAAGATGTCTACCATCGTTCCGGGCAAGAATTCGGAATCGCCATTGTCCTCGATGCGAATCTTCTTCAGCATCTGACGAACGATTACTTCGATATGCTTATCGTTAATCTCTACACCCTGCAGACGGTATACTCTCTGTACTTCCTGAGTCATGTAATCCTGTACTGCACGAACGCCCTTAATCTTAAGGATGTCATGCGGGTTAACAGAACCTTCGGTCAGCTCATCGCCGGCCTCGAGCATCTGACCTTCGGATACCTTCAGACGAGAGCCGTAAGGAATCAAATACGTCTTAGCCTCACCGGTTTCGTTGTTCGTAACGATAACCTCTCTCTTCTTCTTCGTATCGCTGATCGTAACTCTTCCGCCAAACTCAGCAATGATTGCAAGACCCTTCGGCTTTCTAGCCTCGAAAAGCTCCTCAACTCGAGGAAGACCCTGCGTAATATCGTCACCAGCCACACCACCGGTATGGAAGGTTCTCATTGTCAACTGGGTACCGGGCTCACCGATGGACTGAGCAGCGATAATACCAACTGCCTCACCAACCTGTACAGGCTCACCCGTTGCCATGTTCGCACCGTAACATTTTGCACATACGCCCACATGAGACTTACAGCTAAGCACGGTACGAATCTTGATCGTTGCCTCCGGACCTGCCTCGGAAATGGCCTTCGTAGCCATAATTCTTGCAGCACGCTTCGGCGTAATCATATGATTCTTCTTTACAATGAGGTCACCGTTGTCATCATAGTAATCCTCACAAGCATATCTGCCGGTGATACGATCCTGAAGACCCTCGATGAGCTCCTTGCCGTCCATAAATGCCTTAACATCCATGCCGACGATCTCGTCACGATTCTCGCAACAGTCAATCTCACGGATGATCAAATCCTGAGATACGTCTACAAGACGTCTGGTCAAATAACCGGAGTCTGCAGTACGAAGAGCGGTATCGGAAAGACCCTTACGTGCACCGTGTGCGGAAATGAAGTACTCGAGTACGTCAAGACCCTCACGGAGATTTGCCTTAATCGGCAACTCGATAGCCTTACCGGAGGTATCAGCCATCAAACCACGCATACCGGCAAGCTGCTTAATCTGCTTATCGGAACCACGGGCACCGGAGTCAGCCATCATACGGATGTTGTTGTACGGATCAAGACCGGAAAGAAGCTTCTCGGTAATCTCCTTATCGGCCTGCTTCCAGGTATCGATTACCGTGTTGTAACGCTCCTCGTCAGTCATAAGACCTTCGTTAAATGCATCGGCGATCTCCTCGATCGTTGCCTCTGCTTCCTTGATGATCGTCTTCTTCTCACTCGGAACGGTCATATCGGAAATGGATACGGTCATAGCTGCTCTCGTGGAGTACTTATAACCGATTGCCTTAATCGCATCCAAAGTCTCGGCGGTCATCGTTGCGCCATGCGTGTTGATGCACTTCTCGAGAATCGTCTTAAGCTCCTTCTTCTTAACGAGGAAGTCAACCTCAAGCTTCAAGAAGTTCTCCTCACGGGTACGATCTACAAAGCCAAGATCCTGGCTGATAATCTCGTTGAAGATGAAACGTCCGAGCGTAGACTCGATTACGCGGCTCTCTTCCTTACCCTCTGCGTTGATACCGGTTCTACGAACCTTAATCTTTGCGTGAAGCGTAATTGCACCGTTCTCGTAAGCGAGAATTGCCTCATTTTCATTCTTGAAGAACTTGCCTTCGCCCAAGTCACCCGGCTTCTCCATCGTCAGATAGTAGATACCGAGAACCATATCCTGAGACGGTACCGCTACCGGACCACCATCGGAAGGCTTCAACAAGTTGTTCGGGGACAGGAGGAGGAAACGACACTCAGCCTGTGCCTCAACAGACAGCGGCAAATGCACAGCCATCTGGTCACCGTCGAAGTCCGCGTTGAATGCGGTACATACGAGCGGATGAAGCTTAATTGCCTTACCCTCTACAAGGATAGGCTCAAATGCCTGAATACCGAGTCTGTGAAGTGTAGGAGCACGGTTCAGCATTACGGGATGTTCGTGGATTACATCCTCGAGTACGTCCCATACCTCGCTCTGAAGACGCTCTACCATCTTCTTTGCAGACTTAATATTGTGTGCGATACCACGACCGATCAACTCCTTCATTACGAAAGGCTTGAACAGCTCGATTGCCATCTCCTTCGGGAGACCGCACTGGTAAATCTTCAACTCAGGTCCAACTACGATAACGGAACGGCCGGAGTAGTCAACTCGCTTACCGAGCAAGTTCTGACGGAAACGTCCCTGCTTACCCTTCAACATATCGGAAAGGGACTTCAGTGCACGATTGCCGGGGCCGGTAACCGGTCTACCACGTCTACCGTTATCATTCAATGCATCAACTGCTTCCTGAAGCATTCTCTTCTCGTTGCGAACGATGATGTCCGGAGCGCCGAGCTCAAGAAGTCTCTTCAGACGGTTGTTGCGGTTAATAATTCTACGATACAAATCGTTCAAATCGGACGTTGCGAAACGACCACCGTCCAACTGAACCATCGGACGAAGATCCGGAGGGATAACCGGAATACAGGTCAAAATCATCCACTCGGGGCGGTTGCCGGATTCACGGAAGGCCTCTACAACCTCCAAGCGCTTGATAACTCTCGCACGCTTCTGACCGCTGCTCTCAGCAAGCTCCTGCTTCAACTCCTGCGATTCCTTCTCCAAATCGATTGCCTGCAGCAACTCCATAATTGCCTCGGCACCCATTCCTACACGGAACGCATCCTCGCCGTACTCCTCACGAAGACGAACATAGTCCGTCTCGGAGATAACTTCCTTCACATGAAGTGCGGTATTTCCCGCATCCAATACGATATAGCTTGCGAAATAAAGAACCTTCTCAAGCAATCTCGGGGAAATGTCAAGAATCAAGCCCATTCTGCTGGGGATGCCCTTGAAGTACCAAATGTGCGATACCGGTGCAGCGAGATCAATGTAGCCCATACGCTCACGACGTACCTTAGCATCCGTAACCTCTACTCCACAACGGTCGCAGACAAATCCCTTACCGCGAACCTTCTGCTTTCTGTACTTACCACAGTGGCACTCGAACTTCTTCGTAGGTCCGAAAATCTTCTCACAGAAGAGACCGTCGCGTTCAGGCTTCAGCGTTCTGTAATTGATCGTTTCCGGCTTCTTAACTTCGTAATCCGTAACGTCACCGGGTCTGCCGGCCTTTGCCCACTCCTTGATCTTCTCAGGGGAAGCCAGACCGATCTTTATAGCGTCATACGTAATCTCTTTTACGTTCTCATTTAACATCTCGATTGACATTAGCTGGTGCTCCTTCCTTGTATTCAGTCCAAGACTCGTTGATTTCAGATATCAATTAATACTCATCCTCATCCGAGAAATCGTCGTAGTCGCCACCGATCGACAAATCGCCGTCGTCAGCATACTCTCCGAAGAGATCGCCATCCGCATCCGGGATAACTTCCTGATATCCGGCCTCTGCCAAGCCGTCATAATTACGGAATGCATTTTCACCCTCGATCAGCTCAGTGAAATCCTCATCACTGCTCTCGAAGCGTTCTGTCATCTCAACCTCGTTGCCGTCCTCATCGAGAACCGTAACGTCAAGTGCCAATGCCTGCAATTCCTTAAGCAATACCTTGAAGGACTCCGGAATACCGGGCTCCGAGATATTCTCACCCTTGGTGATCGCCTTATAAGTCTTGTCACGACCGTCAACGTCATCGGACTTAACGGTCAAAATCTCCTGAAGGATGTGTGCAGCACCGTAAGCCTCCAGTGCCCAAACCTCCATCTCACCGAAACGCTGACCACCGAACTGTGCTTTACCACCGAGCGGCTGCTGCGTTACTAAGGAGTAAGGACCGGTAGAACGAGCATGGATCTTGTCGTCTACCAAGTGGTGCAGCTTCAGGTAATGCATGAAGCCTACCGTTACTTCACCGTCGAAAGGCTCACCGGTACGTCCGTCACGAAGCTGAACCTTACCGTCTGCCTTAATCGGAACGCCTTCCCACTCCTTACGATATGCTTCGTTCGTAAGAAGGTATTCCATAACCTCAGGATGCAACTGGCTTTCGTAAGTTGCCTTGAACTCATCGAGAGGCATATTTACATAATCGTTAGCCAGCTGAAGAGTATCCATAATATCGTACTCGTTTGCTCCGTCGAATACCGGCGTCGATACGTTGAAGCCAAGTACCTTAGCAGCAAGACTGAGATGAATCTCGAGTACCTGTCCGATATTCATTCGGGAAGGTACGCCCAAAGGATTCAATACGATGTCAAGCGGGCGTCCGTTCGGAAGGAACGGCATATCCTCTACCGGCAATACGCGGGAAACGACACCCTTGTTACCGTGACGACCTGCCATCTTGTCGCCGACCTGAATCTTTCTCTTCTGTGCTATATATACGCGAACGTTCTGATTTACTCCCGGAGGAAGCTCGTCTCCGTTCTCTCTCGTAAATACCTTAACATCTACGATGATACCGAATTCACCGTGCGGTACACGCAAGGAGGTGTCACGTACTTCCTTCGCCTTTTCACCGAAAATGGCACGAAGCAGACGCTCCTCTGCAGTAAGCTCGGTCTCACCCTTAGGAGTAACCTTACCAACAAGGATATCTCCCGCACGAACCTCAGCACCGATGCGGATAATACCTCTCTCATCGAGATCCTTAAGTGCGTCGTCACCGACACCCGGGATATCACGCGTGATCTCCTCTGCACCGAGCTTCGTATCTCTAGCCTCGGACTCATACTCTTCAATATGAACCGAAGTATATACATCATCCTGAACGAGGCGCTCGCTAAGCAATACAGCATCCTCGTAGTTGTAACCTTCCCACGTCATGAAGCCGATCAACGGATTCTTACCGAGAGCAAGCTCGCCGCCGCTGGTGGAAGGACCGTCTGCGATTACCTGACCTGCTACAACCTTCTCGCCCTTCTTTACAACAGGTCTCTGGTTGATGCTGGTACCCTGGTTACTTCTCGCAAACTTCAAAAGCTTATATTCCTCACGCTCGCCGCCTTCGGTACGAACTACGATGCGATTGGACTCGGAACGCTCAACAACACCATTGCTCTTAGCAACTACACATACGCCGGAGTCAACAGCCGTCTTCATCTCCATACCGGTGCCTACTGCAGGTGCCTCGGTGAAGAGAAGCGGAACTGCCTGACGCTGCATGTTCGAGCCCATGAGTGCACGGTTAGCGTCGTCGTTCTGAAGGAACGGAATCATGGCCGTAGCAACGGAAAATACCATCTTCGGAGATACGTCCATCAAGTCGATCTTCTTCTTTTCGAACTGAGAAATCTCGGCACGGTAACGACCGGATACGTTCGCGTTAACAAAGCAACCGTTCTCGTCGAGCGGCTCATTTGCCTGAGCTACTACGTACTTATCCTCTTCGTCTGCGGTAAGATATACTACCTCATTCGTTACACGAGGATTGGACGGGTCTGCCTTATCAAGCTTACGATACGGAGCCTCTACGAAGCCGTACTCGTTGATTCTTGCGTAGGAAGCAAGGGAGTTAATCAAACCGATGTTAGGACCTTCGGGGGTCTCAATCGGACACATTCTTCCGTAGTGTGTATAGTGAACGTCTCGAACCTCGAAACCTGCACGATCTCTGGAAAGACCGCCGGGACCCAAAGCGGAAAGACGTCTCTTGTGTGTCAACTCGCCAAGCGGATTGTGCTGATCCATAAACTGAGACAGCTGAGAGCTTCCGAAGAACTCCTTGATTGCAGCCGTAACAGGCTTAATGTTGATCAAAGACTGAGGGCTAACGCTCTCCTGATCCTGAGTCGTCATACGCTCACGAACCACACGCTCCATTCTGGACATACCGATACGGTACTGGTTCTGCAAAAGCTCACCAACGGCACGAATACGACGATTGCCAAGGTGGTCGATATCGTCATCATTGCCGAGACCATGCTCAAGATGCATGTTGTAGTTGATGGAAGCGAAGATATCCTCTCTCGTGATATGCTTCGGAATAAGCTCGTTGATGTTCTTGCTGATTGCTTCCTTGAGTTCATCCTCTGTCGTGAACTCCTCCATCAACTGCTTAAGTACGGGATAGTATACAAGCTCCGTAACACCGAGCTCTGCCTTATCGAAGTCTACAAATGCATTCAAATCTACCATGAGGTTCGAAAGCACCTTCGTATTGCGCTCTTCTGTCTGGATAAATACATACGGAACTGCTGCATTCTGAATCTGATCGGCCAATTCCTCGGAAACGGTCTGACCTGCGCTTGCAAGCACCTCACCGGTTGCTGCATCGGTTACATCCTCTGCGAGGTTGTAACCTGCAATACGGTTCTTGAGCATCAGCTTCTTGTTGAACTTATAACGTCCTACCTTCGCCAAATCGTATCTCTTGGGGTCAAAGAACATACCATGGATCAGGGACTCAGCGCTCTCTACGGAAAGCGGCTCGCCCGGACGGAGCTTTTTGTACAGCTCAAGGAGACCATCCTGATAATTCTCAGAAGGGTCCTTCAAAAAGCTTGCTTCCAGCTTCGGCTCATCACCGAACATATCGCGAATCTCAGCATTCGTACCAACACCCATTGCGCGAATCAATACGGTAATCGGCACCTTACGATTTCTATCTACACGGACATAGAAAACGTCGTTGGAATCCGTCTCATACTCCAACCAAGCACCACGGTTCGGAATAACGGTGGAGGAGTAGAGTCTCTTTCCAATCTTGTCATGGCCAATTGCATAGTAAATGCCCGGAGAACGTACCAACTGGCTTACGATTACTCGCTCAGCACCGTTAATAACGAAGGTACCGGTCTCGGTCATCAAAGGCAAATCACCCATGAAAATGTCATGCTCGTTTATCTCACCCGTCTCGTCGTTGTGCAGACGTACCTTCACCTTCAAAGGTGCAGCAAAGGTAGCATCGCGCTCCTTACACTCCTCGATCGTGTACTTCACATCGTCTTCACAGAGCTGGTAATCTACAAACTCCAAGCTCAGATGGCCGTTGTGGTCTACGATCGGAGAAATGTCCTCGAACACCTCGTAAAGTCCCTTATCAAGGAACCAACGATAGGAATCCTTCTGAACCTCAATCAAGTTCGGCATCTCGAGGATATCCTTCTGCTTCGAGTAGCTCATTCTTACGCCTTTACCAACTTTAACGGGACAAATTCTGTTGTTTTCCATTGACGTTTTCACCCCTTAATATATTTTTTAACGAGTGGTGTGGAATGCAAATGTGCTGCATCCCGCGCTACGTACCCCCGCCCCGCAGTGCCGAAACGAAGCCGCAGAACCTCGAATTCTGCTCACTTTCGTCGACTCTTCGGTACCAAATAGGCACATAACACCACAATAGTGCATTTTTCATAATAGCACAAGATTCTCAAGGTGTCAACAGGCTTTTTTCTAAATTTTATATTTGTGAATACCGAAAAGTTTCCTAGCGGGACGGCGTGGAGCAAATGCCGGCACTCCGAAGCGCAAGATCCGAAACAAACGAGCACTCGCATTTTGCTCCGCAAATTGCTCGTTCGTTTGCACTCGACGAAACAAAAAGAGCTTGTGCTCTCGACTGCAAGCAGTCGCCGCACAAGCTCTTTGTTTCGTACTCGTTTGTTTCGGATCTTACTTAAGGGTAACCTTAGCGCCTTCCTCTTCAAGCTTCTTCTTGATGTCCTCAGCCTCTTCCTTAGAAGCAGCTTCCTTGAGCATCTTAGGAGCGTTGTCAACGAGGTCCTTTGCTTCCTTAAGACCAAGGCCGGTGATCTCACGAACAACCTTGATAACCTTAACCTTGTTCGGGCCTACATCGGTAAGCTCTACGTCGAACTCAGTCTTCTCTTCCTCAGCTGCTGCAGCAGCACCCGGAGCAGCAACTACAACGCCTGCAGCTGCGCTTACGCCAAACTCTTCCTCACATGCCTTTACAAGGTCGTTCAACTCAAGAACGGTCATAGCCTTGATAGCATCAATAAATTCCTGATTAGTCATGATTCAATCCTCCATAATTAATTATAATCAATTTGTCTTTGTGGCCTTGCCACTTGTTAGGCCGCTATGCGGCAAATCCGTGCCGCATTATGCTGCAGCGGTGTCCTTCTCTGCGATCTGCTTGAGAACGCGAGCAAGATTTGCAATCGGAGACTGCAAGCTTCCAAGGAGTCTGGAAATGAGAACTTCCTTCGAAGGAATGGTTGCGATAACTGCACAACCCTTAGCATCGTAGTAAGTACCATCTACAACGCCGGCCTTGAACTCCAGCTTGTCAGCTGTCTTCATGTTGTCTGCAAGAACTCTTGCAGGAGCGGTAGCGTCCTCAACGCCGAAAGCAACTGCGGTAGGACCATCAAGATGCTTAGAAAGCTCTTCATATACGGTACCTGCAAATACTCTCTTAAGATAGGTGTTCTTGTATACCTTGTATACAACGCCGTTCTCTCTCAAGGACTTACGAAGCTTGGTATCCTGTTCTACGGTCAATCCACGATAGTCAACAAGTACGATTGCCTTTGCATCAGCGGTGTACTTTGCGATCTCATCGAGAATCGGCTGCTTTAATTCAACCTTTGCCATCTGAGTTACCTCCTTATCAAATTATAACGCCGATGTGTCGGCACATTTGATAATCTATATTCCTCAGCAAAATGCGGGAATTAAAAAACTGTCCTTCACCGAAATGAAAGACAGCACAATGAACGTTTCAAATGAGCTGACATATCCTCGGTAGGCGACTACGCTTACGCCTTTCGGCACCTACTGTCTTCGGCAGTCACGTACGTTTATACCATAACCCAAGCGGGATGTCAAGCATTTTTCATAAATTTTTTCGACTATTTCATGAGCTCCTCTGCAAGGCGTAAGATCTCAGGAGCCACACGTTCCCGTTCCGCTCTTGTAAGCATTGAATACACCGGATAAGCACTCGCTATTCCCACGATTCCGATTGTCCCGATCACGATGCCGTACACAAACGAGCTTTCGCCCCATACCAAAACGCAACTCATACCGATGCCAAGAAGCAGTGTACCGAGGATGCCCAACACAAGAGAAGTCACCGTCCCCTTCTTTGTTACGCTCTTGTCTAAGCGGCGAAGCTGTTCCAGCTTGTCCTCTCCCTTCGTATCATACCGATCACGTATCCTGCGAATTTCCTCCTGCTCCTTTGCCGAATACGTATAGCAAAACACTTCCTTATCTCGTTCCATCTATCTTTCCTCCTTATTCTACGCACAGCCACTTTGTTCGGCTTCGCGAAGTTCCTCCGTACAGCGTACAATCATATAAATCGCCGTCGCAACAATAACCACACTAATTCCGGCTCCGGTTGCCGCGACCATAATTTTTTGCGTCGCACGCGACATCTCAGCACCAAACTGCGAAAGCATCGCTGTTTCCAACGCCAACATAGACACCAACGCTGCTGCCAGTGCAATGATTTTGGACACAGACATGATGGGACTATGGTACTTGCGATACCTCACCATCTCTACAATCGCTTTCGTCGTTATATAAAATGTATATGCCGCCATCGCATATATTAAGATTCCGCGATACTCATAGCCTTTCCCTTGGTACATGATCATCAGCACTGCTGCAGAAAGCGAAAGATTCACCAACAGCAAGATGACAGAACACAGTCTGGCGCGTCGCAATTCCTCTACATGCTTTGTCCCAATCGGATTGCGTTGAACGAATCTTGCCAACAAGAAGCGTAGCACTGCCAAAATCGCATAATACCCTGCCAAAACGGAAAACCAAGCAGTGTGGAACAAGACTGCTAGCAGTACATTTAGCGCAACATAGAGCACATTGATTGCAAGTGCAAGACAAATGCGCACATGCGTTTTAAATGCTGCGTCGTTCATATAACGGCTTGTATACTTGCCTTCAAGCAAACGTTGTCTAACGGCTCGATATCTCCTCGGCAGTACACGATACGCCACAATGGAGCAGACCGCCAATGTGTAAAACGAAAGCACATACACAACGTATGCCACGGGATGTTGTTCCATCCCACTATAAAAAATCCACACCAACAGTCCTCCGCACAAGAGCACTAACAAAAACAGAAGCCACGCGGGAGGAAACAGCATTTTTCTAAATAGCCCTCGCCAATCCTTCATTGTCAGCCCTCCGAATTCTCACGGCAAATGTACTCCCTTCTCCCGGCACACTGTGCACGACAATCTCTCCCTCAACAATATCGATAATCCGCTTCACGAGTGCCAATCCCAAACCATTGCCCTGCGTCGAGTGCGAAGTGTCGCCTTGATAGAATTTTTCGAAAATGTGCTTTCCGACCTCAGTATCCATTCCGCAACCGGTATCGGAAATCACAGTTTCCACCCACTGTCCGATTCTTCTTACTCCTACGGACACCGTACCTCCTTCGTCAGTGAATTTCATCGCATTTGAAATCAAGTTGTTCCACACAAGGCTCAAAAGTTCAGCATCGGAAGCCACTCGCACATTTTCCTCAATGTTCGTTTCTATGTGTATTCCTTTACGTTCCCATTCGTCCTCAAACGTAAGCAAGCACTCGCAAAGCTGCTCGCTCAAGTCGTATTCCTTGACCATCGGGAAGATTTGCTGATTTTCCAGCTTATTAAGCTTCAAAATGTTCGTAACCAAATCCGCGAGACGTCGCGAGGTTGCAACAATGGCTCCCGCATATTCCGTACGTTCCTCCTCGGACAACCCCGGTCGCTGTAGCATCATTCCGTAATTCTGCATCACCGCCATCGGAGTCTTCAGCTCGTGAGACACATTTGCAATAAAGTCCGTACGCAACGTCTCAACGCCTGCAAGCTCTTCTGCCAAAAGGTTGATATGCTCGCTGATGTCCTTAAAGCGTGTCTCGAGATTTACCGACTTTACATCAGGTACCCGCGCATCGAAATTGCCGCGTTTGAGTTCGCGCAAGGTTTCCATGATTCGTTCTGCCGGACGGCGTACCATATATCTTCTGCGAATCCAATCAAACAGCCAAAACACTGCTGCCAGAACAAAGGTATTTCCGAACACGAGTGGAGCAAATGCACGAACATCTTCCTCCGGCAAATCGACAATCGCAAAAAACATCAAAAAAGAGCAGGTAATCACAAAGGAAACCGTCAAGAAAAATAACACAAAGGTCAAAACACCACTCAAAACCCCTCGAAGAAATTGTCCTCTCATTTGATCACCGCCTTATATCCGAGCCCATGCACCGTTACAATCTCAAAGACATCGCAATCAGCCAATTTCCCACGGAGCTTTGTCATGTACACATCAACCGTGCGTGTGCCCGAGGTCGTGTCTGCCTCCCAAAACTCATCCATCAGCTGTGTTCGCGTGAATGTCTTCTTCGGGTACGAAAGCAGTTTATACAGCAAGCTGAATTCGCGCGCAGTCAGTGATATCTCTTCATCCTTCCAATACGCCGTTCTTTCGTCTGCGTCCATCGTAAAGCTTCCGATTTCGAGTTTTCTGCTCGATGCAATCTTGGCCCGACGTAGCAAGGCGCCTATGCGCAAGAACAACTCGTCGAGATCGATAGGCTTCGTCATGTAATCGTCAATGCCCACGCGAAAACCACGTTGCTTGGACGCAAAGTCATCGCGTGCCGTCATAAACAGAATCGGAATCTCTTCATTGAGACTGCGAACGGTCTTCACAAACTCAAAACCATCAATTCTCGGCATCATAATATCCGACACAATCAAATCAAACATTGTGTCGTACATGGCATCATAAGCATCCTCTGCCCCAAGACACCCTGTTGCCTCATATCCACTATGGTTCAAATAAGAACACACTGTCCGATTCAATTCCTTGTCATCCTCGACTACTAATATTTTAAACATCTCACACCTCCGGGCTTTCACACGAATCCAATGTCATTATACCACGCAAATGTTAAAGTTTTGTTTCTGTTTTTTGAATCAGAAAAATAAGAAAAACGCATCGACGAGCTTCGTATGTCCACGATACCGACTTTCGATCCCTCGATGCGTCCCCACTGTACGATTGTGTAGCAAACTATCGTTCCTTCTTCACCGCATCAATGCGTTCGTTCGCAGCGGCAATTCTCTCATTTGCCTCTGCAATCTTCGCGTCGCGCTCTGCTTGCATCATAGCTTTGCGGGTCTCCGGCTTACTCATCGCCTTAGCCTCTTCCCACTGTGCCTTAGACTCCGCCTTAGCTGCTGCAAAGTTTGCCTTGTCTACCTCGTGCTGCGCCTTAGTGCTCTCCTTTATATCCTGGAATGCCTTCTTCAAAAATTCCACCATCGTATTAGTCTCCTTTTCATCGGTTCGTTAGTTTTCTTTTTCATCTGCTCATCCCGAGCATTTTCCCATTGTTTCTTGCTTTGTTTTGTGCACTTACTAGTCCATAATTTTATCGCTAAGCTCTAAAATCTGAGCCGCGTATTTCTGCTTACGAGAATTCAGAAGCTTACTGTAGATCGGATAATTTACAAGCATCATCCCCATACCGATCACACCGATTATCACTCCGGGAATCATCATATTCTCGCCAATGGAAATGCCCATATAGCTTCCCGGTTCAATCACGTTCATTGCAAGGCTCATGCCCGCTCCCATCACAAGCGAGCCCACAATGCCGAACGCATAGGCAAATGCGTTAGCCGGTCGCTTCACCGTAGCATCCAATTCCTTAAGCGCATCCAACTCGGTACTCTCCTGCTCCATGTACTGCGTACGGATCTTTTGTACTACAAAATTCTTGTCCTTCTTGTCCATCATACATACTCCTTTCAGTGTGCTCTGTTGTTTGTTGATGTCTGAATCATACCGCCACGTTGTTATTGAAATGCTAACGAAATGTTTTTGTTATGTTATTTCGTATCCTATTACAAAACTTTTTTCATCAAAGGTATTGTCATCAATCTCATCTCTCCGGACCCCTGCCCCTTTCCTAATCCCCACCACATCACCGGCATATCGCCCCTCCCGCATTTTCCTCGGGGCATTTATCCCCGCCGCCACCCGCCCGCGCCTGGCGAGGCTGCGGTTGTCTGCATGAGGCGATAGTGCATTTTAGTTTGACACAGCAACTTCGTTCGTGCAGAGAGCTTGTCCGAGCTCACCACTTGACTTCCTGCCCACCATGCCCGAGACGATGCGTGCAAGACGATAGTGCATTTTAGTGTGTCCTGTCGCTTTCGTTCGAACAA
>JAZODS010000028.1:0-4023 GCA_045597165.1 Lachnospiraceae bacterium
TGCAACGTGACAAAGATGTATGGTGCGAACCGGGCATTGGATCGGTTTACTTACACATTCACGCCGGGCGTGTACGGGCTTTTAGGGCCGAATGGTGCGGGTAAATCGACGCTGATGAACATCATTACCACAAATCTGCCGCAGACAGAAGGTGTAGTGACGTACAACGGGAAGGATATTTCCGTTTTGGGCAAGGAATATCGGGCGATATTGGGCTTTATGCCGCAGCAGCAAGGCATTTATCCGGGATATACGTTGGAGAGTTTTCTTTGGTATATGGCGTCGCTTAAGGGCTTAAACAAGCAAGCGGCAAAGGCGGAGATTGAGCGATTACTGCCATTAGTAAATCTCGAGGACAACAGAAGGAAACGCTTGGGTAGCTTTTCGGGGGGAATGAAGCAGCGTGCGTTAATAGCGCAGGCTTTGTTGGGGAACCCCGAAGTAATCATTTTGGACGAGCCGACGGCGGGTCTGGATCCAAAGGAACGAATCCGTATACGAAATCTGATTGCGGAAATCGCACTCGACAAGATTGTGATTATAGCGACGCATGTTGTTTCGGATATTGAGTTTATAGCGAAGGAGGTTCTGTTTCTAAAGAAAGGATCGCTAATTCGAAGCGGAGCGCCGCTTGAGGTATGTGAGGAGATAAAGGATAAAGTATATGAGCTTGCAATAGGAAGAGAAGATATTGGAAAGATAACGGAACGGTTTCATGTGCGTAGTCTACGTGAGCACGCAGGTGGTGTAGTGGCGCGCGTATTGTCGGACGCCGTTCCGGAGGAATATGCGTATGTTGCTTGTGAACCGGAGATAGAGGATGTATACCTATATCATTTTGACTAGCTTGGAGGAGCAATGAGAACTTTATGGAGTGAATGCAAGAAGATCTTCGGAAGTCGTATGCTTTTGCAACTGGGGCTTATTTTGTTGTTGGCAAATGCACTGATTATATATTCCACAGCAAAGGACCAAGACAGCTTCTACGAACCGGAGGATTATCGGGCATATTATGAGGAGTTGCGGCAGTATAGCAACGAGGAGGCCCAAGCGTTGCTGCAAGAACGCTTGGATCAACTGAATGTTATGTTTCGCATGCAGCTGGGAGAAGACCTGTCTACATTGACAGAGGAATATCCGGATATAGACGTAGCTTCGCTTATGGAGCTGTACCATGCCGGAAACTATCTTCGTTACACCGACAAGCTATTTGCCGAGCAGCAGTTGACGCTGAAGGTGGCTTCCGAGGTGGAACAGGTTCTGACGTATGGAGAATATCTAGAGCAGGTACAGGCATCTGCGAAGAAGATGCAGATATTTTCTAAGTTCTCTGACACGAAGTCCTTTACGTATCGCAACATTGTTGATACTGCGGAAGCATTTGCAAAATTAACAAGCGACGGAGTAAAGGTAGGTCCTTCGCAGGGCATTTTGCTCGCGACGGAAGCGCCGGCCACCGATCTGTTTGTTGTGTTGTTTGTGATGTTTGCGATTTCCGTGTTGGTGTCAAAGGAGCGGGAGCACAGTCAGCTGTTGCTTACGCGGACGACACGAAACGGAAGGTATCCGTTGGCCATAGCCAAGCTTGGAGCTGCGTGGGTATCGGCGATGGTGGCTTGTGGAGTGCTGTATGCCTGCAACCTAGCGATGGGCGGCGCCCTGTATGGATACGGGGATATAAGTCGACGCATACAGTCCGTATCGGGTTTCCTCTCGTGTTCATTGAACATCTCGGTGCTGGAGTATTTCGTTTTGTACTTTGTAGTGAAGCTACTGGGATACTTTGCTGTCGCTGCGATTCTGTATTTGATTGCAGTTTGCTGCCGAAGCTCTGTTAGGGCTTATTTGTGGAGTGTGATCGTATTTGGTGTGGAGGGAATTCTGTTTTTTGCAATTGATCGAACTAGCCCGTGGAGGATATTGCGGGACGTGAACGTAACGGCATTTGCCTCGGTGAGGGAAATGCTTGGAGATTACCGCAATCTGAATTTCTTTTCGCAGCCGCTCTTTTACGGAATGGTCATGATTGTCCTTGCAAGCGTGCTTGTTTGCGTGATGGCAAGTGTGGCGGTAGTGATATTCGCAAGGCAGTGGGGTGTGTTGTCAAATGCCCCGCGACGCGCGCGCCTTCTCCGCGGCGGAAAAGGGACGGTCTTTCGTAAGTTCGGAGAGACGACGTGTCTAATGTACCAAGAGGCGTACAAAATCCTGATTCAAGGGAAGCTTTTGTTGGTGCTTGTGGCCTTTGGGGCAATTGTATGGGTGACGTATGAGCCGATGCGAGAGCAATATCAAGATGTGGACGACCTTTACTACAAGTATTATATGTTTCATTTTCAAGGAGTGTATGACGAGAACAAGGCGGAGGCTTTGCGGCAGGAACAGGCACATTTTGATGCGGTGCAGGAACAGCTGATGGAGGTTATGTCGTGGGAGCCCAGCGGCAAGCAAATGCGACAGATAGAAGCTTGTCAAAAGGAATTGGAACGTCAGCGGGCCTTTCAAAAGGTTGTAGAACAAGCGGAGTATCTGAAGACAACAAGGGACGGAGCATTTGTCTACGACACCGGATATCGCATGTTGACCGGAGATGAGATGGCCGGAAGTAAGGATATGCAGTTAGCACTGATGATGATGGCGGCGATCGTCGTAAGCATCTCGTATCTCTATGCAGTAGAGTATCAGACGGGGGCAGAGGTGCTGCTCCGGACAAATGCCAGAGGGCGTAGAGAAACCTATGTGCGCAAGGCGGTGCTTGCCGTAGCCTTTGTCACAGCGTTTTACTTGCTGACCTATGTGCCGCATTTTTATAATGTACTTAGCACGTACGGAACACAGGGCATGGAGTATTCGGCAAGCAGTATACCGTCATTGAGCAACATGAACATGTGCATTCGCAGCTATCTCATATTGATTAGCCTAATGAGATATGTGGGCGCATTGCTTGGATGCGTGGTCGTATACGCTATCGCAAAGAAGATACGAAGCATGACCGGGACGCTGCTGATTGCAACGGGAGTGTTGCTGTTGCCGATTCTGTTGTCGATGCTGGAGATTCCGGGGATGAATTATGTATTGTTGAACCCGCTCTTGAAGGGAAATGTTTTCTAGGTGGGAATGGTGGGTTGGATGTGCGTTGACACGAGGCTACGAATTCCGCTATTATAAATTGAAGGTATTTGTGGGCGGGGCATGCCAAATGCGGCAAGCATCAATTGCACGAAAGAAGGAGGTTTGCATTATGAAGAAACGAATGATGATCATTGCGATAGCACTGGTTCTTTGTCTGAGCACGAGCGTTGCGGCAGCGGTAACAGAGCCGATTGCGGGCGCAGTTGCCACTACGGAAGCGGTGTTGCCTATAGACGCAGCCACGGAAGCGGTGTTGCCTTCAGACGCTGCCATTGAAGCAGATGCGGACCATACGATATCGCGGGAAACTTATGCGGCGATGGAGGATTGTAACATCGTATTTGCGAAGCTGGTTACGGAAAACCGGGCAAAGGCATCGGTTAGCCTGTCGACCCCGGCCTCCGTGGGCATCTACGCAGAGGTAAGTTATACGAACGATACCACAGGCGAGACTTCGACCGAGACTCTCTTTGCACATGGGTCTTGGGGCGCAGCTGCGACATTTGAAGCCCCCGAAGGATACACCTGTGTTGATATGGAGGCAACCATTGTTGTGCGCTATGGAAGGTCTATGGTACGGCAAAGGTTTGTGGGAAAGGTGGGGAAGTGATACATTGCCGAAAGACTTCCGTTCTTGTCACGATCGCCAGAAGTCTTGAAAAATTACTGCTGTTTTTCGGAGAGGATGTTTCTTTCGGAGTCTCGGGAATACTTTTGCCCTTGACTTACGGTATTATTTTGTGGCAAACTACCAATAGAAGATGTCCGCAAGAATCGGGACTTCGGGGTTTTCCCGTATGAGCCCGTTATGTCTTGTGCGACATCTTTTTTGTGTAACATCCTTTATCGTGACCTCATTTTTATTGGCAGGATGGGAGTGCACCCCTCATA
>JAZODS010000029.1:0-2155 GCA_045597165.1 Lachnospiraceae bacterium
GCGGGCTGGCTGCGCTACTTGATGGCAATCGACGACGAGGGCAACGCATTTGAGCCGAGCTCCGACCCGTTGCTTGCGACGGTAACGCCTTACGCGCAGAAGCTGACGCTTGCCGAAGGACAGGACGTAGAGGCCGCAGTGGAGCCGGTGCTTCACATGGCGAACATTTTCGGCGTAGACCTGTATGAGGCGGGACTTGCCGAGATGGTAATCGGATATTTGAAGGAGCTCACCGCAGGCGTGGGTGCCGTTCGCAAGACGTTGAAGAAGTATGTATAGAGTTACTTTTTAGATAGATTTCCGGCCGGCGATCCGCCGGTCGGGCAAAACCATTTCAGGAGGAACAAGCATGAACGAAATGATGCAGAAGATTTGGCAGCTCGGCATTGTACCGGTTGTCGTGTTAAATGATGCGAAGGACGCTCCGGCGCTTGCAAAGGCGCTTTGCGACGGCGGCTTGCCGTGTGCGGAGGTTACCTTCCGTACCGATGCGGCTGAGGAGTCGATTCGCGTAATCAGTGAGCAGTTTCCCGATATGCTCGTAGGTGCCGGAACGGTGCTTACTACAGAGCAGGTAGACCGCGCGGTGGCAGCAGGCGCACGCTTCATTGTAAGCCCCGGCTTCAACCCGAAGGTTGTGTCCTATTGCTTGGAGAAGGGCGTTCCGGTTATTCCGGGCTGCATTACTCCCAGCGAGGTGGAGCAGGCACTTGAGCTCGGCTTGACGACGCTTAAGTTTTTCCCGGCAGAGCCGGCAGGCGGACTCCCTATGATTAAGGCAATGTGTGCTCCGTATA
Source organism: Lachnospiraceae bacterium (assembly GCA_045597165.1). Taxonomy (GTDB): domain Bacteria; phylum Bacillota; class Clostridia; order Lachnospirales; family Lachnospiraceae; genus ISDg. The sequence goes on from JAZODS010000029.1 coordinate 798, forward strand.
CGAGCGTGAACTTCATGCCGACCGGTGGAATCAACCAGAACAACGTAAAGGATTATCTCGCTTACAACCGTATCGTAGCATGCGGCGGAAGCTGGATGGTAAAGGATTCGCTCATCAAAGCGGGCGATTTTGCAAAGATCGAAGAGCTGACAAGAGAGGCTGTAGAAATTGTACGGGAGATTCGCGGCTAATAGAGGGCACTGAGAATGAGACCGGAAAGTACGGACTGAGAGCACAAAGCCAAAAACACTCCCCCTGCGCATAGAATTAGATTGAATTAGAGGAAAAGAATCGGAGAAGAAGGTCCAATCGGACATGAGGAGGAACAGAAATGAGTAAGAAAGTTGTTACATTCGGCGAGCTGATGCTCCGCCTTGCCCCCGAGGGCTACTATCGTTTTGTACAGGCTGAGCGCCTTGGTGCTACATTTGGCGGTGGCGAGGCAAATGTTGCGGTATCTCTTGCCAACTACGGCTTTGACGCAGCATTTGTTACGAAGCTTCCGAAGCACGAGATCGGACAGGCGGCAATCAACTCCCTGCGTCGCTTTGGCGTGGACACCACGAAGATTGCAAGAGGCGGCGACAGAGTGGGCATTTACTATCTGGAGAAGGGTGCGTCCCAGAGACCGTCGAAGGTCATTTACGACCGTGCCGGATCTTCCATCGCAACGGCAAGCAGCGCCGATTTCGATTGGGAAGCGGTCTTCGAGGGCGTGGAATGGTTCCATTTTACCGGAATTACCCCGGCATTGAACGACGACGTAGCAGAGATTTGCTTGGAGGCTTGCAAGGCTGCAAAGGCAAAGGGCATCACGATTTCCTGCGACTTGAACTACCGCAACAAGCTGTGGAGCAAGGAAAAGGCCGGCCGGGTGATGGCAAAGCTTTGCGAGTACGTAGACGTGTGCATCGCAAATGAGGAGGATGCGGCCGACGTATTCGGCATCAAGGCTGCAAACACCGACGTTACCGCAGGTGAGGTAAATCACGAGGGTTACAAGGATGTTGCAAAGCAGCTGGCAGATCGCTTTGGCTTCAGCAAGGTGGCAATCACGCTTCGCGAGTCCATCAGTGCAAATGACAACCTGTGGTCCGCAATGCTCTACGACGGCGAGGGCTACTACTTCAGCAAGAAGTACGCAATGCACATCGTAGACCGCGTAGGCGGCGGCGACAGCTTCGGCGGCGGATTGATCGCAGCATGCTTGAACGGCTATGAGCCGCAGGCAACGATTGAGTTCGCAGTAGCGGCATCCTGCTTGAAGCACTCCATCGAAGGCGACTACAACATGGTATCTATGGACGAAGTGCTGAAGCTCGCAGGCGGCGACGGCAGCGGAAGAGTACAGAGGTAGG
>JAZODS010000030.1:0-8448 GCA_045597165.1 Lachnospiraceae bacterium
ACCTTAACTTGTCTTCCTAAGACCGCTTGGCCTCCGACTTCACCTCCTTCTTCACAATCACATTTTTCGCCCGGATCCAAGTTCGCACCGCAGTACGGACAGGTGTGATAATACTTCATTCGTTACCTCCTACTTAAAGAAATCATGCCCGCCATACCGGAACAAAAGCGTCAGGCAATCGTTATGCCAGCACGGCACATCGGTGTGCTGGCGGAAGTACATAGCCGCCTGAGACTCATCCCATCCAGCCAAGACAAGATTGACAGCCTCATAGCATTCAGCATCCGGCGTCACGCTCTCGTATCGACCATTCCAGACCGGAGAGAATTGCTTAGGCTGCTTGATTACGCCCTCTACCGTATTCGGCCAAGCCTTCGATTCTACCCTGTTAAGCACTACGCGAATCACAAGCGCTTTGCCGATGAGCCCCTCGCCTTCAGCTTCCGCCATTGCAATACGTGCAAGCATATCGCGGTCGGCTTTCGCGTAGCTCGTGGTGCTCTCTGCTTCAACCGATATCGGCGGCGCCGTTGGTGTCGGTGTGGGTGTCGGTGTAATGATCTGACTCTCTACACTCGGCGCCATAGTCGGCAGCTCCGGTACGGCCTCAAGCTGCTGCCACAGAGCCGCACCTGCCATCATCGCCACAATTGATATCGTCAACCATTGATATAATGCTCTCATGCTTCGTACACCTCCTGCTTGATTGTGATTACCTCGTGGCAGAACGCGCCGCGGTTGCCCTTCTTATACATTTCCGTCTTCTTGAATTCTTCTTCGTCGTAGACTGCCGCACAGCACAGCAGCAGGCCGGGGCTCGGATGTATTGCTCTGAACGCGCAAAGCGCTGCGTTCCTGTCTGGAGCCTTCACCAGGGTCCAGCCACCTTCATACGGGTGCGATTTGCTGCTTCCGTATGTGAAATACACTCGCACATATTTATCAGCCATTGCACACCGCCCCTCTGAGCTGCGCTCGATCGAGGATCTCTGCCGCAGCTCTTACTATTCCCTCGAGACGTGTCTTCCGTTCCTCCGCCGAGATGTTCGGTCTGTGGACACGAACGGTGCAGTGATTCTCTGGGTACTCATACGTGTTCGTCAGAACCATCTGATCTTCGTTAAATGCTTTCATTTAGTCCTCTCTTTCCATCGCAAAACAAATTAAATTTGTGTTGAAGGGCGCAAAAAATCGATGCTATCCAAGGGCATCTTGTATAGCAAGCTAAGCTTCCTTGCAACCTCTATGTTGGGAACCGTTTTCCCGCTCTCCCAGTTAACTACCGTCTGTACGCTCACGCCCATCTTTTCAGCGACTTCACGCTGCGTCAATTCGGCATTTACCCTTGCGGCTGCAGGAGATATCATAATTATACCCGCCACGTAACCGCCTCCTTTCTCTTAAGTTGGCTCTATTGTATAACAAATTTAATTTGTTGTCAATATCAAAATCAAAAATAATTTGTTTTTCGTTATTGATTTTTACAAGTTTACATTGTATAATAAGAACACTCTTAAGAAAGGAGCCGTGATTTATGAGCGGAGAAGAACAACGTCGCATATTTGCCAAGAATCTAAACGCATTGTTAGAGCAGCATAATAAAACGCAGATCGAGGTAGCTAACGCCATAGGTGTTTTACAACAAACTTTCAATACATGGACACAGGGGCTCGCGATCCCCAGAATGGATAAGATCCAAAAGCTTGCCGACTATTTCGGCGTTCCGAAGTCCTACCTGGTTGATGAACATAGCTCTGCGGATCCACATTACTATATTGATGATGAGGCGCGCGACATGGCAGAGTTCCTCTTCACGAACCCTGAGTACAAGGTACTTTTTGACGCATCACGCAAGGTTCGCAAAGAAGACATTGAATTTGTTCGGCAGATGCTCGAGCGGATGAGCAACGGCGAGTAGTCCAATAAAACGGACAGTAATAATGATATACTACCGCTGGGAGGTGGAGGTATGAACAATATTGATGTAAAAGACATCCGCACCATCTTGGTCGATATGCCGCCGCACATCAAGGCTTACACGGTTCTGATGAACGACGTATACACCGTGGTCCTGAATGCCAGATTGTCGCAGGAGCAAAATCAAGAGAGTGCTCGTCATGAGATTGCGCACATACAGCGTGGAGACTATGAAAAAACATCCACCGCGGATCTGATAGAGTTCTTTGCGCATGAAGAGTAGGAGGATCTACAATGTTTGATTTCCTTAAGAAAAACAAAAAGAATACAGCGAATGAAAAATTCGACTTTACTACATTTACAAGACAGGAAAAACGCTTCATTAACAGCGTCCTGAAAGACACAGTGAAGAAATACCCGAAGGAATATCACGCGATCGGGCTCGCTAAGGAGAGCCAGGCTGTCATTGGCAAGGCTCGGCACGTTCTTCATGATATCATAGTCCTGGCTTACGGTGATTCTCCGCGCAAGCTCGACAAGTATGCCGTTGGTCTGGCTTATGCCACGAAGGGGGCTTTTCACCGCACGGAAGCTATCCGCTATATAGAGGAAGCAATTTCTCAGATGGACAATGCCGACTTTACGTTTGTCCATCCTCTCCACGGCCGATGGGGCATATACGGATTGCTTTCGGAGTTATATGAAAAAGAATATGACATTGATAAGGCCTTGTACTACTCGCAGCTTGTTCCCATGCACCGGGACGACGTGACTGTTTACGACCCGCTGCGAATAGCTGCTCTCTATAAGAAGAAAGATGTCAACCTAAGCGTGAAGTACTTGTCAGAAGTGCTAGGCGCACCCATGTATAGTCGATACCAAGATGTCTTGCTTAAAGAATTGCATAGCGCACAGGCCGCTGCCGAAAAGGGCTATGTGTACAAACCACGCAAAAGTAAGCAAGCTGATGATGACAAATTGCGCGAGAAGGATCTACGCGTTGCGGCTGAATCCTTCTATAAAAACTCGCGCCTTTGTAAATAAATAAAGAGCCCCTCGGGTGTTCCCGCACCCAAGAGGCTCGCGCATCATGCTCTGGGAAGAACACAATACTCAACGCATAGATATTGTAGCACTTCCCGGAGCAATTGTCCATTGTTTCCGGGCATTTTTATGCCCATGTGTCAATATTCCTTATCCTTTGGCGCCGCTATACGCGTGTCGAACACATCCCTATTGCGTTCCAGCACACTACGCAAGAGATCTTCAAGCATCTTCTTGCGCTCATCGGCTGGCAGCTCAGGCCGGTGGACCCGTACGGTGCAGTGGTACTCGGGGTAGGAATATTCATCTATTGCCATAGCATATCCTGCTTTAGAGATGATTAAGGATATGTATCAGAAAGGAGATATAGAACATGGAGTCTACAAAATCTATCATCATGTACCTTCGCAAGTCAAGATCGGACAACCCGAAAGAGTCCGTCGAAGAAGTCCTGTCGAAGCACGAAGAGCAGCTGCAGCGTCTGGCCGTCTCCATCTTCGGAGAGCCGATACCGGAAGAGAACATATACCGAGAGGTCGTGTCCGGCGAGACCATCGCAGCGCGTCCAATGATCCAAACTGTGCTCGGTCTGATGGAGCTCGACAGTATCCACGGTGTAATGGTTACAGATCCTCCGCGTCTTACGCGTGGCGATTTGGTCGACTGTGGAACCGTGATCAAGGCATTTCAGTATACAGGCACTAAGTTGTACACGCTCGGTCGTACTTACGACCTCTCGGACAAGTTCGATCGCAAATTCATCGAGCAAGATCTTCTGCGAGGCAGCGACTATTTGGAATATGTCAAGGATGTCTTGGCCCGTGGCCATCGAGCTGCGGCTGTCAAAGGCGCATATTCTCACTCTGTTGCTCCATATGGATACCGCCGTGTTGTGGTCGATGGCGTACATACCTTGGAGCCCATTCCGGAACAAGCTGCCGTTGTGCAGATGATTTATCAGTGGTATGCTACCGAGAATATCGGCACAACGAAAATCGCCAAAAGGTTGCGAGAACTCAGTATCCCCACACCTAGCGGCAAGAACGATTGGGAATACTACGCTGTCCATGCTATTCTACGTAACCCGGTATACGCCGGCAAAATTCGATACGGCTGGCGTGCTAGTGTCCGCACCGTAACCGGTGGAGAGCTGGTGACCAGTCGTCCGGTAGCGAAGGACTATATTCTAGCTGACGGGCTGCATCCGGCGATTGTCGAGCCGGAACTTTTTGAAAGAGTACAGAAAATCACCGGCACCAGGCCACGAGTACCAATGAACCACGATTGTAAGAACATCCTCGCAGGAGTTCTCTTCTGTGGCACATGCGGGGCCACGATGAATTACAAGACCTTTCACAAAAATGGTGTTGAGCGGTCCAGACCGTCCTTCCTGTGTCGTCGCCAGTCCATATGTCATACAAAATCCGTAGTGGCTGATGACCTGATTGATTCCCTGATCCGCAGCCTTGAGTCCTCTTTGGAGGAATGTCGCGTGCAACTCCGCACCGGTGACATCAAGCCTCAGACGCAATACGCCGCCATGATGGATTCCCTGACGAATGAACGTCGTGGCATAAGCGAGAAGGAGGAGCGTCTGATGGATCTGCTTGAAGAAGGTATCTATTCCCGCGAAGAATACTTACGGCGCCACGCTAAGCTCATGACACGGCGCGAGGAGCTGGATGCTTCGATAGAATTGCTGAACGAGAAGCTGAAGAAGGAACCGAATCTTCGCGAGCGAGAAGCCGGCCTCATGGAAACGCTGGCTGCTCTCCGAGATCCAAATGTGCCGGCAGAAACCAAGCAAAGCATCATTTCCAGCGTAGTTGAACGCATAGTATATACCAATTCTACCGAGCCCGGACATAGGTGGAAAGTTAACGAATTCACGCTTGATGTTTTTTTGCGTGCATAACCTCCAACATCATGGGGCACATGAACTCGCGCACATGGAAATCATCAGTGCGATCCTCTATCAGTTAACTAAAAACCTTACGATAGAGGAGATTGAGCGTTGTGGCTTCGATAAATACTTCGTAAATCACGGCTTGGGCATTTACCCGCAGAACACGACAGGTGAGCCTTTCACGGCTGCATATTTTCAATCGAAGGGCGACCCGATTACGGACCTTCACGAGGATATGGCAGCAGAGCAGAAGGCTCGCTCGACGTACGACAATCTGCTGCGCCTTACGCGCGATTTTCCGGATGTATACGATCCGCTTCGCTTCCTTCGCGAAAGAGAGATTGTTCACTATCAGCGCTTCGGCGAAGGTCTGCGCATCGTTCAGGACCATCTGGACTCAAAGAATTTCTACCTGTTCAATCCGGCCGGCCCGGAGGAAAAGATGAAGTAAGCCTCATGAACGCTTACACGACTCACGCAAAAACCGCAGGTCTCGATGCCGTTTCGACAATACACCGAGCCTGCGGTTTTTCTACATGTGAATGTGAAATAGAACACCCTCCTTACCGTAACCGGCAAGGAGGGTGTTTTGCATTTGTAGCATCCTTTTTAGGTATTATCCAAAAAGGTTAAAATGAACGAACAATGCGGAGAGCAAGGACGCTACAAGAGATACAACGGTAATCTGCGTGTTGATGGAAGGACCTGCGGTATCCTTGAACGGGTCGCCGACTGTGTCACCGATAACCGCTGCCTTATGAGCTTCGCTACCCTTACCGCCTTCATTTCCTGCCTCAACGTACTTCTTCGAGTTGTCCCAAAGACCACCTGCGTTGGACATGAAGAGAGAAAGGAGAAGACCGCTTACGATGTTACCGAGCAAGAAGCCACCGATTGCTGCGGGGCCACCGATAAAGCCTACGCCGACGGTTGCAAGAATCGCAACAAGACCTGCGGGGATCAACTCACGGAGTGCTCCGGTAGTAGCAACGTCGATACACTTGTCATACTCAGGCTTAGCATCTTCCTTACCTTCCTTGAGACCGGGAATGGTATCAAACTGACGATGAATCTCAGCAACCATCTTCTGCGCGTTCTTATCCACGCCGAGGATCAGCATTGCGGAGAATACTGCGGGAATCGCAGCACCGATGAGAATACCGAAGAATACGGTAGGATCCATAATATCGAAGCCGGAAATGTCCGCACCGGCTGCTCTTGCCTCAGACATGAAGGTACCGAGCAAAGAAATAACGGTGAGACCTGCAGCGCCGATGGAGAAGCCCTTAGTTACAGCCTTAACGGTGTTACCTGCGGAGTCAAGCTCATCTGCTACACGAATCGCATCTTCGCCCAAACCGCCCATCTCAGCGAGACCACGAGCGTTATCAACGATAGGGCCGTAAGCGTCATTGGAAATGATCATTGCAACGATAGAAAGCATACCTACTGCCGCCATCGAAATACCGAACAACGGAAAGTTCTCGCCGTACTGAGCGATGAGCTCTTCGGTGCCGCAAATCTTATAGGAAGCAAGTGCGGAAATAGCGATACCGATCATTGCCGGAAGTGCGGAAAGGAAACCGTAGGATACACCGGAAAGTACGGTGAACGCCGGGCCGCTCTTAGAAGCATGAGCAACCTTCTTAACAATAGGCTTGGAATCGTCGGTGAAGTAGTCGGTAGCAAGACCGATGACTACGCCTACAACGAGACCGAGCGTCGAGCATCCCCAGATGTGCCAAGAGAAGTCGAAGAAATATGTAGCTGCAGCAGTGAGAGCCGTAAATGCTGCGGAAGTAACGTAAGTAGAAGAATTCAGTGCGCCGGTAGGAGTACCGTTCTTAGTAATACGAGCGGTAGCGATACCGAGAATCGAAGCAAGAAGACCGAGTGCCGCATAGCAGAGAACAGCCTTAACGGAAAGGTCGATCATATCGCCTGCAAGAGACTGCGCAATAACAAGTGCGGAAGTAAGTGCCGCAACGTTGGAATCGAAAAGGTCAGCACCCATACCTGCAACGTCACCTACGTTGTCACCAACGTTATCAGCGATTACAGCAGGGTTTCTCGGGTCGTCCTCTGCAATACCGAGCTCTACCTTACCGGTAAGATCGGCTGCAACGTCTGCAGTCTTGGTGAAGATACCGCCGCCTGCCTTAGCAAACAATGCGAGCGAGCTTGCACCGAAGGAGAAACCAAGAAGAAGCGTAGCGTCCTCGAGAATCCAAAGAGCAACGGAAATGCCGAGAACGGCACAGCCTACAACGATAAGTCCCATAACGGAACCACCACGGAAACCAATCAAAAACGCAGGCTTAATACCCTTTGCAGCCGCCTCTGCAGATCTACCGTTGGAAAGACTGGCTACAACAAGACCGAGCTTACCGGCGATAGCGGAAAGCGTCGTACCGCAAATGTATGCGATAGCCATAGAAATGTTGTCCCAAATGTTATCGGTGCTCCAAATCGGATTGGGAAGGAAGAGAACAATGAGAACTGCAACGACCAATGCGAAGACCGCGAGAATCTTGTACTCTCTTGCCATAAAGGTGTTAGCGCCGTCACGAATCAGACCGGCAACTTCAGTGATACGCTTATTGGACTGCTGCTGCTTCTTTACCCAAGCGTACAGATATGCTGCAAACAAAAATGCGATTGCGGCAATCAGAATGGAAATACCATAAAAGAATTTGATGTCAGGCATACTATCCTCCAATAAATTTTTATTGGTGAAATAATGCGAGGATATGACCCTAAAAGCAAAAAAGAAAAGAGCTGCATAATGCGGCTCTGTCAAGATGCTTATAAATCGAGATAAACCGAAGTTCAATAACCTCGGTGACAGACTCCACCACTTATTTCGACCAAAAGTGATGGTAACACTGCGACGCTGCTCTGTCAAGGAATCAGGGCACTTCTTAACCGAATCTTTGCCGCGATTTCTGTACTGATTCGACTAACGTTTACGAAACCATCCGATTGGCACAAAAAAGGCGAAAAATGCACTGAGCACTGCAATCGCTGTCCCGATTCCGATATACTCCGGATGTTCCGTCGGCTGACCGAGTGAGATCAGCACGAGACCAAATGCAATGAGTGTCGTAATCACGCCCATAAAACGCCCCAGCTTATTCGCGTCGTAACGTTTCCTATTGGGCTCAGTCACTCGTCGCAGTGCAAAAATCATTGCTTCTCCCTGTCCGTGAAAGAATATGACGGCCAAAAGCGCGAACACAAATATCAATAACATTAAAACAATCTTCATCCTCTATCGCGCTTTCGCGCCCCTCCTATTCTGATTTCTTATCTCCGGGCTTCTCGCCTTACAACACAAAGCCACTCACGAGCATAAGCCCACACAACGCTGCCAACAGCGCCGGAATTCCGATTCGCAAACCATACGACACGAACTGTTTGAAAGAAAATTCAATATCCAGACGCTTCAGTATCGCCATCCACATAATGCCCGCCAACGCACCGATCGGAGTCAGATATGCTCCCAAATTCGAGCCGATGACCGCAGCATACATCGCGAGCGGATTCGCTCCACCGCCGTTCAACAACGAGGAATACAGCAC
>JAZODS010000031.1:0-3128 GCA_045597165.1 Lachnospiraceae bacterium
CTCGGAGGAATCAATAGTGTGGTTATATCCGTAGAAGGAAGCACGAATGTCAAATATCTCAGCGTAGAGCTGTCGCAGATGTTTGAACGTAATTTCAGTTATATCATTGAAGATAAGGAGGATTGATTCCTTGAAACGCCCGCTGTGCCGGGTGTCTGTATGTACGATAGCAGGAGCTGTGTATTATCAGCTCCTGCCTACGATAAAATCTTTTATTCCGATTGTTCTATTGTTTCTCATATGCTTATTCTTTAAGCCTCTGAGCATTTCTATCAAAAGACTGATTCTTGTTACCGTGACGTTTGTAATCGGAGCGGCGGTATCCTGTTATTATCTCCATGTTGCGAATCACATTCAACAAAAAGCCTATGAAGAGGATCGCTTTGTCGGAACCGTTGTATCTACGACCGACTGCGGCTTTGTCATGCGTAATTCAAAGCAAAATGCATGGTTTTCCTTCGAAACGCTTGTCAATACAACCGATTATCGCGTAAATGTCGGCGAGCAGGTAGTCGTCTACGGCACGGTAGAAGCACACAAGCCGCCGCGAAATGACGGTGCATTTGACGCGCAGAAACATTATCATTCCGTCGGAAACCTGTATAGCATTGAAGCCGACCACGTTGTGGTCAAAAAGGGCGCGCCAAAGGCAAGACAGCTGTTGCAAAGGCTTCATGATTCGGTAGAAGCACGAATACAAGCGTTGTTCTCCGAGCAAGCGGAGGGCTTTCTTGTGGCGATTCTGCTCGGAAGTCACGATTCTCTTGACGCTTCTTTGTATGAGCAGTATCAGAATTTCGGAATTGCACACGTTCTTGCCATCAGCGGTATGCACATTGCGATACTCGGTCGATTGCTTGTTTCGCTATGCGGCTTTGGCTTCAAAAAAGCACATTCCCACGTCATCGTATCGGTTCTTTTGTTTCTTTACGGAATGCTGACCGGCTTTTCCGTATCCTCCATTCGCGCAATCGGAGCATTTGCAATCGTAGCATTTGCGTATCTATCCAAACGTACATCAGACCCTCAAACGACAATATTATTTTTGGCTTTACTATTCGTATTGAAGCGTCCGACGATTGTCGGAAATGTTGCTTTCCAGATGTCCTTCGCATCGGGAGGGCTGATTTTGATGCTTCAAAAGCTAAATGACGATACTCAGACGTCGCAAGCGAAATGGAAGAGCACGTTGCGTAGCTCGATGCTCATGCAATATGGCTTGTTGCCGCTTCAGGCGTATTATTTCTATACATTTTCACTGTACGGAGTACTGGTCAATGTAGTGGTGCTCATCTCGATTGAGATAATCTTTGTCCTATTTCTATTGGGGTTGCTCTGTTCGTATGTCATTTGGCCGCTGGGAGTGTTTTTGAGCGGAATGGTGGAATGGAGTGTCCGAGGGCTAAATGCGCTGTGTATGGCGCTTAAGGAGCTTCCGGGAGCCACTGTGACGCTCGGTAGACCTACGGGCTGGCAACTGGCTTTGTATGTGCTGATATTTGCATATCTCTTATATAAGATTAGACTCGGACAGAAAAATCGAATGCTTTTGCTGCTCGTTGCGTGGATGGTTATGCTACCGATTCCGTCGTCGACATCGATGCTGTATAACCTAGATGTCGGCCAGGGGGACTGTAGTGTGCTCCTGTGTAACAACCGCTGCGTTGTCATTGATTGTGGCAGCACGGGGAGAGAAAATGTCGGGCGCAACTGCCTAAAACCGTTCCTTGAATATCACGGCATCGATTCGATTAGCGCGATGTTTTTCTCTCACGTAGACAAAGACCATACGAATGGCGGTATGGAGCTGTTGGAGGACGGCTTCTATTGCGAGAGAGTCTTTCTTCCGATTGCGGCAAGGGGAAGCGAGCTAGAGTCAAGACTAACTGCTATGGGCTGTCCGTATTCCTTTGTGTCGCAGGGAGACAGGGGAACATTTGCTATGGGAAGCTTGCTTCGCTCCGATGAAAATGCAATCGGCTTTGAGGTGTTGTGGCCGAAGAGCGAATACACCGACGATAGCAATCGCGAAAGTACAGTGTTGTTGCTTGATATAGGCGGCGATAAGGCATTGTTCACGGGAGACATCTCGGAAGATGTTATGGACGAGCTTGCCTTGGATTACGAAGAGGAGCTTTCTCGAATGGACTATCTAAAGGTGCCGCACCATGGGTCGCGATCGTCACTTTGTGAGGCATTTTACGAAGTGACGCAACCGAGGCTCAGCGTGATCTGCGTCGGTCCGAACGTCTATGGTCATCCGACGATGGATGTCCTTGCATGCTTGATGAAGTACAGCACGCATTACCTGACAACGATGGATTCGGGACAGATTGCAATCGAGTTCACAGAGGACGGAATCGTCATATCGGAGGCGTTCGGTTCGGTTGACAACAATTCTTAAAAAAGGTATACTATAGTGCAGTGGGACAGTCGTATCAGTTGTTCCGTTCGGTTCGCATTTTGCTCCGGAAATGAGCATATGCGTGGACTAAGTTACGAAGATGAAGTTAGGAGAGTAGGCCTGCATGAATACCATCAAGAAGCACCTTGCGACAAATGAATATTCGAATTTTTACCTGCTTTCCGGCGCGGAGGATTATTATATCTCCTTGTATCAAAAGAGGCTTACCAATGCGTTGGCTGAACCGGACGATACGATGAATTATGCGATTTTCGAGGGAAGCAATACGAGCATCGAGGAAGTGACGGAGCTCGCGGAGACGTTGCCTTTCTTTGCCGAGCGTCGCTTGATTGTACTGAAGAATACCGGTTGGTTTGGTGACAAGACCGATTATGCTTCGTATTTTGAGTCGTTGCCCGATACGACGTACATCATTTTCATCGAGCGCAACCCGAGCGCGAAGTCCGGTTTGTATCGTTTCGTCAAGGCGAACGGCTATGCGGCGAGCTTTGATAAGATGTCAAAGGACGATATGTATAAGTATATCGGCAACGGCTTTCGCAAGTTTGGCCTGACGATTCGTGATTCGGTCGTTGATATGTTGATTGAGCGTTCCGGCAGTAATATCAGCTTGTTGACGCAGGAGATGAACAAGCTGATTGCGTATTGCCACGGCCAGACATCCGTAGAAAAAGAGGATGTGCTTGCGATTACTGCGTTCCCG
>JAZODS010000032.1:0-8663 GCA_045597165.1 Lachnospiraceae bacterium
TTCAGATGGCGGCTGCATACAGCTCGCTTGTGAACGGCGGCTACTATTATCGCCCGCACGTTGTTCAGGAAATCATAGATGCAAAGGGTGCAACCGTATATGAGGTAGAGGACGCACTCGTGCGCAACACCGTAACGGAAGCAACATCCGATTTCATGAAGGACGCAACGTACTTGACGGTTGAGTCCGGAACGGCCACTCCCGCACAGGTGGAGGGCTATCTGGTCGGCGGAAAGACCGGAACGGCGCAGAAGGGTAGACGTGAGGACGGCAAATACGTCGTTTCCTTCGTCGGCAGCGTACCGGCAGACAACCCGGAGGTTGTCATCTACGTTGTAATCGATGAAATCGACGACGAGACGTTGTACAACAGCAGTAAGCCGGCTACGGAGCTTACGAGCAAGATTTTGAAGGATTCGCTCCCGTATCTGGGCATTTACCCGGACGGAGAGATTGATTACGGAATCGAATATGACGGCGAAGTGATGGACGGCGACGAAATCAACGACGGTCACATCGATGAAGGCGACGCTTCGGAAGATACCGACGAGGAATAGTCGGAGAGGGACGGTCATAGGATAGACGAGGAATGTCTCGGAGAATGCTATGCTGGCTCACCAAAAGCGCTTCTTACTATTCGGCCTGGCCATGGTGTACCTCATGATCGGGGTGCTGTGCGGAAGACTTGCTTATCTTATGCTGATCAAGTCCGAAAGCTATAGCGTCCGCGCGCAGGACGTATGGCAGCGAGAACGTCCGATAAAGGCCGCTCGTGGGCAGATATACGATCGTAACGGAGTCGTACTGGCGACGAATCGCTCGGTATGTACGGTGTCCGTAATACATAATCAGATTACCGATCCGGAAAGGGTAATCAAAGAATTGTCGGATATATTGGGACTTACCGAGGAGACGGTGCGAAAGCGCGTCGAAAAGTATTCCTCTATGGAGCGAATTAAGGCAAATGTTCCGAAGGAGACCGGCGACTACATCAAGAGCCTCAAGCTCGACGGCGTAGTAGTGGATGAGGACTACAAGCGGTATTATCCGATCGGTACCTTGGCCGCACGCGCAATCGGCTTTACCGGCTCGGACAATCAAGGAATTGTCGGTCTGGAGACGACCTACGATTCGGTACTGCAGGGGACGGACGGCACAATTCTTACGACAACGACGGCCCACGGCTACAACATGGACGGCATGGCGGAGCAAAGGGTGGAGCCGATAGCGGGGAAGGATTTGTACATAAGCATCGACAGCAATCTGCAACAATATTGCCAACAGGCAGCGGCAAAATGCCTCGAAAAAACCGGCGCTAAGACCGTCAGCGTAGTTGTGATGAATCCGCAAAACGGAGAGCTGCTGGCAATGACAACGTGGCCGGAATTCGACGCAAACAATCCGTATGAGTTCATTCCTTCCGTGTTGACGAAGAAGACGGAGAACGGAACGATTCAGCTGAATCCCGAGAGTCTGAGCAGTGAGGAGCAGACAGCGCTACTCAATCAAATGTGGCGAAACCCGCTCATCTCGGACACCTACGAGCCGGGCTCAACATTTAAGATTATTACGACAATCGCGGCACTGGAGGAAGGCAAGGTCACCTTGCAGGATAACTTCTTTTGCCCGGGACATAAGGTTGTAGAGGATAGAACGATACACTGCCACAAGGTGGCGGGACACGGAGCGGAGGACTTCCGCCAAGGAATTATGAATTCCTGCAATCCGGTCTTTATGGAGCTCGGGGAGCGAGTGGGAGTGAATGCGATGTATCGCTATTACGAAAAGCTCGGACTGCGAAGCAAGACCGGCGTGGATTTGCCGGGAGAGGCCAACTCCATCTTTCACAAGATCGACAATGTGGGAGCGGTGGAACTGGCTACGATGTCGTTCGGTCAGTCCTTTCAAATATCGCCGCTACAGCTGCTGCGTGCGGTAAGCTGTGCGATTAACGGAGGCACGCTTGTAACGCCGCATCTCGGCGTTTCGGTTGTGAGCGATGGCGATTCCGTAGAAGAGCTTTCTTACCCGGAGGCGGGTGGAGTCGTAAGCGAGACGACAACCGAAACCTTGAAGGAGCTGCTGGAAGCGGTTGTTGCGGAGGGCACCGGAAATCGAGCATATCTCGAAGGATATCGAATCGGCGGTAAGACGGCGACAAGTGAAAAGCTTCCGAGAAGCGCGAATCAATATATCGCATCATTTATCGGATTTGCACCTGCGAATGATCCGCAGATTCTCGCTTTGGTATTGATTGATGAGCCGGTCGGGGTGTATTATGGAGGAACGATTGCCGCACCGGTAATTGCAGAGATATTCGACAATGCGTTGCCGTACTTCGGCATCACGCGTGAGATAATAGATGAGAGCGCCATAGACGACGCAAGATAGAGAGGTATCGTATGATTTGGAGACACAATGAGCTTTTGGTTATCGGAGCAGGAAAGAGCGGAATCGCCGCTTGCAATTTGCTGAGCGAGGAGGATGTTCACGTAACGCTGTATGACGGAAATGCGGAGCTGAAGGAGGCTGAGCTGCGTGCGAAGCTGTCGCCGGCATTTTCGGGAGAGATTGTGCTCGGCGAGATGACCGAGGAGCTACTTGCAAAGACGGAGCTTGCCATCATCAGTCCCGGCGTACCGACGGATTTGCCGTTTGTAATGGAGCTGAAGACGCGAGGCGTACCAATCTGGGGAGAGGTTGAGCTGGCGTACCGCTTTAGCAAGGGTAAGCTCATTGCCATCACCGGAACGAACGGCAAGACGACAACTACGGCGCTGACCGGCGAGATTATGAAGCAGTATTACGACGATGTGTTCGTAGTAGGAAACATCGGAACACCGTATACCGAGCTTGCGAATCAGACGACCGAAAAGAGCGTAACGGTAGCCGAGATGAGCAGCTTCCAGCTGGAATCCATTGAGGAGTTCCACCCGGTAGTCAGCATGATTTTGAACATCACTCCGGACCACCTCAATCGCCATCACACGATGGAGGCTTATGCGGAGGCGAAATTCAACATAGCAACCAACCAAACGCCCGGTGAGGTGTGCGTTCTGAACTACGAGGACGAGAGATTGCGTGAGTTCGGACAGAAGCTTCAGACGAAGGTGCTTTGGTTCAGCAGCGGCAGAGTGCTGCGCCGCGGCCTTTACTTAAAGGGCGACGACATCGTGTACAACGACGGTGTGGCAGAGATCGTAGTCATCAACGTTCACGAGCTGAACATCATCGGAAAGCACAATTATGAAAATGTTATGGCGGCCGTTGCAGCAGCCATCGCATTGTCCGTGCCGATGGATAGAATACAGGAGGCGCTCAGAGCATTTGTCGCTGTCGAGCACCGCATCGAATATACCGCAACGAAGAACGGAGTTGTGTATTACAACGATTCCAAGGGAACGAATCCGGACGCATCCATTCAGGCAGTCAGAGCAATGGATCGCCAGACGATTCTCATCGCAGGCGGCTATGACAAGTCCTCATCGTACGATGAGTGGCTGCAGGAATGCATCGGCAAGGTAAGAAGTCTCGTGCTGATGGGACAGACCGCCGACAAGATCGAAGCGGCCGCAAGACGCATCGGACTTGAGAGCATCGTGCGAGTGAGCTCCATGCAGGAGGCCATCGCCTATGCACATGCAAATGCAGAGCCGGGGGAGGCAGTGCTTCTGTCACCGTGCTGTGCAAGCTGGGGCATGTTTAAGAATTATGAGGAACGCGGAGAGGTGTTCAAGAGACTGGTAAGAGAATTGCCGGACAACTAACACCGACCGACGTAGAAGGGAGGCACCATGAACCGAGACGAGATGAATCGCGGAGTAGTGAGAAAACATAAGAAATACTATGACTACACGCTGTTGTTTCTCATAGTGTTCCTGGTATGCTTCGGATTGGTAATGATCTCGAGCATCAGTGCTTACAATGCGACAAAGTATTATAGTGACTCGATGCTTTTCGTAAAGAGACAGGCGCTCTTCGCCGTAGTTGGCTTCGCATTTATGATATTCATATCAAAAGTCGTCAACTACCATTGGCTCTTCGCCGAGAAGACGGTAGGACGTTTTCGAATCTCGATTGCAAGCGTGGCGATGATTGTATGTCTTGCACTGCAGATACTCGTGCTTCTTGTCGGCGCGGCAACAAACGGTGCAACCAGATGGTTCGAAATCGGTCCGGTGAAGATACAGCCGTCGGAGATCAGTAAGATTGCTTTGATTTTGTATGCAACGATGGCCGTGAATCGTCAGCCACGTGCATGTAATACACTCGGCGGCTTCGCCGGAATCGCAGCTATGGCACTTCCGCTAATTGCATTGGTTGCCGGCGAAAACATGAGTACGGCAATCATCATGGCTTGTATTCTCTGTGGTGTGTGCTTGATTGCAAGCCGCAGAAGAAAGCACTATTTCGTAGTATTTTTGATCGGTGTCGTAGCGGTTGTGCTCGGCATCGTTACTACAGGCTTCCGTACGAGTCGCATCGACAGCTGGCTCAATGTAGAGACTGCGGACGGCGCATATCAGATTCGACAGGGTCTGTACGCGATTGCATCCGGCGGATGGTTCGGCAAGGGTCTTGGCAACAGCATTCAGAAGCTCGGCTATATTCCCGAGGTTCATACGGATATGATCTTCACATGCATCTGTGAAGAGCTCGGTATCTTTGGCGCAGTTTGTGTGATTGCATTGTTTGCATTGCTTTTGTGGCGCATTTTTGCTATCGCGGTAAATGCACCGGATCTTGCGGGCGGTTTGCTCGTGTGTGGTGTTATGATTCAGATTGCGGTTCAGGTTATTATGAACATCGCAGTAGTAACGAACACAATGCCCTCCACCGGTATTCCGCTACCGTTTATCAGCTACGGCGGAAGCTCGCTTGTCTTCATGCTTGCGGAGCTCGGACTCGTACTGAATGTGGCAAATCAGATAGAATATCAGAAAAAATAACGATAAATGCACGTAAGCTGTCGTAAGTGACAGGCACCAACCGAGCGCTGCGGAATAGTATGAAGTACTTTCCTTTGAGGAGATACTTCCTATGAGCAGACTGCGTATACAAGGTGGCATACCGTTAGAGGGCAGCATTACGGTGCAAGGTTCGAAAAATGCAGCATTACCGATCCTTTGTGCGTGTCTGTTGATTCGGGAGGAGGTCATCCTACACGGATGTCCGAGAATATCGGACGTATACGAGACCATTGAGCTGATGCGCGCTTTGGGCGCAAGGCTTGAGTGGCAGGGAGACGCACTGGTGTGCGATTGCAGAAACTTAAGCTCGACGGATATTTGCGGCGAATTGACCTGCAAGAGTCGTATGTCCGTGCTTTTGTTCGGAGCGGTGCTCGCACGGTGCGGCGAAGGTCGCATGGAGTATCCGGGTGGCTGCAACATCGGCTCTCGGCCGATTGATTTGCATGAGTATGTATTGCGTGAGCTCGGAGCCGCGCTTGCCTGTGATGAGCAGTGCATTTGCGGTAAGACGAAAGGACTTCACGGGGCGAACATCACCTTTGCACGCTGCAGCGTCGGAGCTACGGAAAATGCTTTGATTGCGGCAACGTTGGCGCATGGCACAACCCGCATTTGCGGGGCGGCAAGAGAGCCGGAGGTAGAAGCTCTGTGTGATTTTTTGCGGAGCGCGGGAGCACGAATTCGCCGGGAAGGTGAGTCGGAGCTTGTAGTAGAAGGCGTCATGCATTTGCATGGAATTGAGTATACCGTTGTGGCCGATCGCATTGTGGCGGGAACGTATCTCGCGGCTGCGGCGATTACGAAGGGAAGCTGTGAATTGCTTCGGGCACCGGTGGAACATATGCAGAGCGTGCTCGACTTTTTTGTGCGACTCGGCTGCGGGCTTGTCGTGGAGAAGGGACGCATTTTTCTACAGGCACCCTACGAGCTGGAGGGTGGTATCTCACTGAGAACGGAGCCGTATCCGGGGTTTCCGACGGATATGCAGCCATTTGCGGTTGCTTTGCTCAGTGTGGCACACGGCCGAAGCTGTGTGACGGAGACGATATTTGAACAACGCTTTCGGGCACTTGAGGAAATGAATCGCTTAGGTGCCGGAATTGCAATCGAACCACCGTATATCACGATGTGCGGAAATGCACGACTGCGGCCGTCGCGGCTGATCGGCGGCGATCTGCGAGGCGGTGCGGCACTGGCGGTGCTTGCGCTTGCCGTACGGGGCACATGTGAAATCGGCGGTACGGAATATATCCAACGAGGCTATCAGGACTTTGCGGGCGACTTGCGAAGACTTGGTGCGAGCTGCGTGGCGGAAGAGTAGGCCGCGCCACCTGCTCGGTTGCCGTTGCCGAAGCAGATTACGGGAGGGAGTGAGACGGTATGGCGCTGATACGTCTTGAAAGGAAGACGATGTTTTGGCTGCGAATGGCGATCGGAATGCTGATTCTGTTTGTGGTGCTGCTCATATTCGGCATTTGGTTTCAAAACAAATACCGAATCGACAAGCTCACGGACGTCGAGGTTGTCATCATCGGAAGCGGCGGACGCTATTCGGAGGAAGAAATTCGAGATTATGTGCTCGATGAATGGTTCGAGCAATATTACATTTTGATTGATTGGTATTACAATTACCGCGAGGTAGAGCCGTTGCCGTATCTCGAGAAGATTACGGTCAATGTGGTGGACGGAAAGGTCACGCTAAATGCTTACGAGAAGCTACCGATCGGCTGCATCTTCGAGATGGAGAACTACCTGTATTTTGATGCGGACGGCGTGATTGTCTCGTCGAAAAAAGAGAACGTGGAAGGGCTTCCGGTCATCACCGGCTTGGAATACGAGAGCGTCGTGCTCTATAAGCCGTTTGAAACAAAGCAGGCCGGTATGTACGAAGTCGTCATGAATCTTGTGCACCAGATGGAGAAGCACGCGGTAGTCGCTGAGGAGATCCATTTCGGCAGTGACGAGGCGGTCAAGCTGTACGTAGACGGCCATTGCATTTCCCTCGGAAAGCGAGATGCATACGATGTGCAAATCGCGATGATTCGAGGCATCTTGGACAAGCTTGCAAAGCAACAACAGGGCTCTGACGACGGCGAGTCGGACGGCTCCGAAGGTGGCAAAGCAGTAAAGTATGACATTAATATGGAAAATGTTTATGACTCCGACGATCAGTTTTATGCAACAGAGCGAGAGGTCGGTCAGAATTGACGCATTTCTATGAAAAAATGCTGAGAAAATGGCCTCAAAATAAAAATTCCGCTTGATTATTTTTACATGAAGCGGTATGATATAAGTAGGTAGAACTATGGGATTTTATCAAAGGAGGAAGGAACTTTGTTAGAGATTAAATTGGACGAACATGAGGCAGCTGCCAAGATATTAGTTATCGGTGTCGGCGGTGCCGGAAACAATGCAGTTAACCGAATGATTGAGGAAGGCGTTGTAGGTGTTGATTTCGTATGTGTGAATACGGACAAGCAGCATTTGAAGAACTGCCGTGCACCTCAGTGCATTCAGATTGGTGAGAAGCTGACAAAGGGTCTTGGTGCGGGAGCACAGCCTGAGGTTGGCGAGAAGGCAGCAGAGGAGAGCAAGGAAGAGCTTACTCAGATGATTAAGGGCTGCGATATGGTATTTGTCACCTGTGGTATGGGTGGTGGTACCGGTACGGGTGCAGCACCTGTAGTAGCTCAGATTGCTAAGGAGCTTGGCGTACTTACCGTTGGTATCGTTACAAAGCCGTTCCGTTTCGAAGCAAAGCAGCGTATGGCTAATGCACTTGCAGGCGTTGAGCGTCTCCGTGCGGTAGTAGATACATTGATTGTTATCCCGAACGATCGCCTTCTTGAGATTGTAGATCGTCGTACGACGATGCCGGAAGCACTTCGCAAGGCAGATGAAGTTCTTCAGCAGGGTGTACAGGGTATTACGGATTTGATTAACGAGTCCGCTTTGATTAACCTTGACTTCGCAGACGTTCAGACCGTTATGAAGGACAAGGGTGTTGCTCACATCGGTATCGGTTACGGTAGCGGTGATGACAAGTGTATGGAGGCTGTTAAGCAGGCCACCACTTCTCCGTTGCTTGAGACAAGCATCGAGGGTGCAAGCCATGTTATCCTTCACATCGCAGGCGCTGTAAGCTTGATCGAGGTGAATGAGGCAGCAACGTATGTTCAGGAGCTCGCAGGCGACGATGCGAACATCATTTTCGGTGCCATGTACGATGAGACCGCACCGGATCAGTGCCGCATTACCGTCATTGCAACCGGCCTTGAGGAGGCTCCTCAGAATTCACAGGCACAGACCGGTCCGCGTCCCGGCTTCTACGGACAGATTCCTCCGAAGAAGGCAGCAACGCAGCCGACTCAGCCCGCAGGTCTTAACATTCCCGGCCGTGTAGCAACCGCAACACCGGGAGCAACGATTACGAAGCCGAACTATTCGGCAGCACCTGCCAACGACGGACTTGCTCCGAATTACAACAGCAAGCCCGCAACCGATAATGGAAGTGGAATTAAGATCCCGGAGTTCTTGCAGAAGAACCGCAAGTAAGATTGATTGTGTTTACCAAGTAGTTTTGAGTATGTGAAAAGAAGATAAGGGTATTACATTTTGGAATAGTGCAATGCAACGTCAGGTATGGCGATGCAATTGTACTATTCCGATTGGGTTTAAAAACACACTATC
>JAZODS010000033.1:0-5020 GCA_045597165.1 Lachnospiraceae bacterium
AGGACATGACCGTATATGAGAATATTATGCTGCCCCTTTTCCATCGCTTTATGTCGGCGAAGGAAAAGCAGCGTCGTGCGAAGGAGCTGCTTCGCAGTCTCGGCATGAAGGGCATGGGCAAATACTACCCGCGAGAGCTGACCGAGCTTGAGCAGCAGAAGGTGTGCGCGGCAAGAGCAATGATCACCGAGCCGAAATACCTTCTCGCAGATGAGCCGACAGGCTGTCTGCAGTCCAGTGACGTAGATCGTTTTTTGGATTTCTTAGAGGTACTGAACAGTGCAGGCTATACTATCATCATCGCAACGCACAGTAAACGCGTGGCAAGTCGTTGCCGCCGCCTCATTCCGATCGTTGGCTATGAGCCCGCGGAAAATGTTCAGATGCAGGGCGAGCCGGTAGGTGATGAAGCGTCCGCTGATAAGCAAGAGGGAGCGGAACCGAACACAATCCACTCGGAGGAGGAAGCGTATCTACGCGGAATCGAAACACCGGACGGCAGTGAAGGAAAAGCCACCGAGGCCGGCGAGGACGCGAATGAGACTGCCGACGCATCGTATTCCGGGACTGCCGACGCGTTCGCTGATGGGCCTGCTGACCAGTTCGCCGATGCGCTTGGCGAGTCTAACGGGGACGCAGGTGGTGAGCCCTCAATAGAGGAGTTGGAAGCAATCATTCGTCGAAATCTCAGCGCTATGGGAATGGCCGAGACGATTCGTCAGGTAGAACAGACCGTAGAGGAAGACGAAGAAAAGCTGGAATCTACAATCGAAGCATTCTCTGAGAACAACAGCAAGCCGGAGCTCGAGGACATAATGGAAGAAGAGCTGGAGCGCAAGCTGCAGAGAAACGTAGAGGATTGGATGTAAGATAAAGCCGCCGAGGGGCGGTAACCGAGTCATGCGAAGCGCGGGCTCGGGACAAAAAAGCGAAATAAAAAGAGGATGCCCAGGCGAGTGCACAGCACGAGCCTGGGCATAGGAAAGTAAATGGGTTTTTATCCGGGAGAGTGATTCCCGTTGTGAAAGCCGATAGTAGGAGTAATCAGGATATGAAAAAAGAATCAAGCGCAAAATGGACGCGCAGTGCAGGTGTATTGATGCCGATCTTCTCGTTGCCGAGTCCTTACGGAATCGGCACGCTCGGAAAAGCGGCATATGAGTTTGTTGACTTCTTGGTGGAGATGGGACACCACTATTGGCAGGTGTTACCCGTTGGTCCGACCAGCTATGGCGATAGCCCTTATCAGTCGTATTCCGCATTCGCGGGCAATCCGTATTTTATCGACCTTGACCGATTGATAGAGGAAGGCTTGCTCACGAAGGAAGAGGTAGAGGAACGCTATTTCGGAACCGAGCCTCGTTACGTAGACTATGGCGCACAGTTCGGAAGCCGCTACGTAGTATTGCGCAAAGCATATGCACGCAGCAAGCATCAGGGTACACCGGAGTACGAAGCATTTCTCAAGAAGAATGTATATTGGCTCGACGACTACGCCCTCTTCATGGCAATCAAAGAGCGCGAAGGCTTTAAGGGCTGGCAGGATTGGTCCGACAAGGCACTTCGTCTTCACAAGCCCGCTGCTGTAAAGCGCGCTAAGGAAGAGCTTGCCGACGAGATAGAGTTCCAGCGCTTTATGCAGTTCTGGTTCTTCCGTCAGTGGAACGAGCTGCATGAGTACGCAAAGACCTCGGGAATCGAAATCATCGGAGACATCCCGTTGTATGTATCCATGGACAGCGCAGAGACCTGGGCGCATAGCGAGCTCTTTGAGTTGGACATCGATCGCAACGCAACCAACATCGCAGGAGTTCCCCCGGATGCCTTCAGCGCAGACGGACAGCGTTGGGGCAATCCGTTGTATCGCTGGGATGTGATGGAGGAGAAGGGCTTCCGCTGGTGGCGTGAGCGAATGAAGGCAAATGCCGCCCTGTATGACGTCATCCGCATTGACCACTTCATCGGCATCGTGAACTATTGGTCCATTCCGGCCAAATGCAAGACCGCAAAGGGCGGACGTTGGCTGAAGGGACCCGGCGAAAAGCTGACCAATGTCATCGACAAGGCCACGAAGGGCGCAAAGATCATCGCAGAAGACTTGGGCGTATTGACGCAGCCGGTAAAGGATCTGATTGCACAATGCGGTTATCCCGGCATGAAGGTAATCGAGTTCGGAGTATCCGGAGATTCTTCAAATGATTATCTGATGCACAATTACGACTCAAAGAACTGCATCGCTTATATCGGAACGCACGACAACGAAACGCTTGCCGGCTTCCTCGCAAATTGCGAGGAGAAAGAAATCTATTGGATGATGGGCTACTTCGGAATTCTTACGAAGGAAGAGCTGCACGATCAGATGATTCGTCGCCTCTATGAGAGTATCGCGAACGTGGTCATCATTCAGATACAGGATTTCCTCCACTTGGACAACTCGGCACGAATCAATCATCCGTCCACGCTGGGAACCAACTGGCAGTGGAGAATGCTCCCCGGAGAGACCGACAAGATCGACAAGGCCTACTACCGCTGGGTGTGTGAGATGTACAGTAGAATATAACGAAACCCGATTAGTGAAAGGAATACGGTGCACTGCTTATGCAAAGCCTCGATCGCAAGAGAAATCTCGCGTGAAGGCAATGCTAAGCAGTGTGCCGTTTTTTATGTTGTGGAAGC
The DNA here is from genome assembly GCA_045597165.1 of Lachnospiraceae bacterium. Classification (GTDB taxonomy): domain Bacteria; phylum Bacillota; class Clostridia; order Lachnospirales; family Lachnospiraceae; genus ISDg. The sequence goes on from JAZODS010000033.1 coordinate 2,677, forward strand.
GGATAACAAAGGTAAGGGCTCCACATAGATAGCGTTCACCGAAGAACACGTTCACCGAGAAAGCACTCGGCGTAGAATGCATTCTATGCAGAAGACTTCTCCGCAGGAACGCGCCACCGGGGAGATCGACCGGCCGGCCATGTGTGGTGCGCACAAGCGTTCCGCGGAAAGTGTCGCAATTGTAGCACGAGCATTTTCAAAATGCAATCGAAACGGCCGGATTGTTTCAAAACCGGGAAAATGTACAAAAACAGAGGGGGCAATTCAGCACATTTTTCGGACGGGAAAAATAGTTTGTACAACGTGCCGAGAGCATTTTGCACAAACAGAAATCGGAAGGCTGAAAAAGTTCACAAACTTTCATTTTGGGCACATTTTGTCATTGACTTCGTGGGGTATTTGGGCTTATCATGGCGTCACTAACAGAACGGAGGGGACAAGATGAAGACACTTGCACTGATTTTTCAAGAGAAAAGATACCGAAATCGTATGATGGACGCGCTGCAAAGAGAGCTTCCCGGGGAGTGGACGGTTGCCGGCTTTGAGACGCCGGAGAGTCTTATGGACTGGTGTGAGCGCAACGCGCTTCAGGTCATTATTATGGAGGAGGATTATCCGGCGATACAGTCGATTACGCATTTGCAGAGCTTCGCTGAGGAGAGGGACATTCCGGTCCTTTGGCTTACGAAGAGTCGGGAGCAGCTCGCGAATTCGCAGATATTTATGTACCAGCCGATTGATCAGGTCGTGCAGGAGGTCTTGGGTGCATCGGCGCGGAAGGACCGCAAGGCGCGTGTGATGGAGACGGCAGAGCCGGCTTATTGTACCTTCTACGGCTGTTGGCCGGTGGAGGGCGGTTGCGGAACGACGAAGGAGGCGTGTGCGCTTGCACGGAGATTGTCCGGGAAGAAGACGCTTTTGCTTTGTTTGGATCCGACGCCCGGACTGCCGGAGGATTGCCCGGAGCAGGAGGGCGGGGTATCGGAGTTGATATATCTGCTGCGCGAATACGGCGAGGACTGGATTGACAAGGAGGAGCTATGCGTGCGCGTGAATGCGGGGCTTCATTGTATTAGCGGAGTCACGTGCCTTTCCGACATTGGGTTGTTCGGGGAACGAGAGGTCGCGGAGTTCATCTGCGGAGTTGAGATTCTGGGGTATCGCAACGTTGTGGTCGACTTTGGGAGCATTTGCACCGGGACGGCACAGTTGCTTTCGCGCTGCGACGTAATCTATCCGATTGGCGCGCGCGAGGGGAAGAAGTGGAGAAGCTTCGAAAAACAGGCATTTGCCGAGGGCATCGCCGAGAGAATCGGATGGATAGAGGAGCGTGAGAAGGTGGGATGAAGCGAGGACGTGATGAATTACGAAGAGAGGATCTGAGTCAGAGGTTTTCGGAGTTGGTTATGGCACGTATCGACGGCTCCAGAGAGTTGAGCGATGACGAGCTGTTAGATTTAATCGAAGAGACGATCCGCGGACAGACCTGCGTGCCGTCGCTTACGGTAGAGCAGCGAAGGCGAGCAAAGAAGGACGTGTTCCATGCCCTACGAGGGTGGGACATATTAGAGGAAGCGCTGCAAGACGAGGATGTCACGGAGATAATGGTAAACGGGCCGGAGCAGATATTTCTCGAAAAGGACGGACGGCTGGTCGAAAGCGAGTATCGTTTCGCAAGTGAGCACCGGCTGGAAACGGTAGTCCGAAGAATTGCTTCAAGCGCGAATCGAAGCTTGAATGAATCGCAGCCGATTGCGGATATTATGCTTGAGGACGGCGCGCGAGCGAACATCGTGCTTCCGCCGATTTCACTGAACGGAATCGCGCTCACGATACGTAAGTTCCCGAAGGAACGAATTACGATGGAGCGACTTGTTAAGCTCGGATCCATCTCGCAGGAAGCGGTGGAATACCTGAAAGTGCTGGTGCGCTCGGGCTACAACATCTTTATCAGCGGTGGAACCGGCGCGGGAAAGACGACCTTTCTGAATGCACTTTCGGAATTCATAGACCCTTCCGAGCGAGTGATCACCGTGGAGGATTCTGCGGAGCTACAGCTTCAAAACATACCGAACCTAGTACGACTTGAGGTGCGCAATGCGAATATGGAAGGCAATCATGCAATCACCATCCGCGACCTGATAAAATGCTCCTTGCGAATGCGCCCTTCCCGAATCATTGTCGGAGAAGTCCGGGATGCAGCTAGTATCGATATGCTGCAATCGCTCAACACAGGCCACAACGGCATGAGCACGGGGCACGCCAATTCGCCGGCAGACATGCTTTCGCGAATTGAGACGATGGTGCTTCTCGGCGAAGAGATTCCGCTGTTGGCTGTGCGAAA
>JAZODS010000034.1:0-4334 GCA_045597165.1 Lachnospiraceae bacterium
GTGCTGAAGCTCGCAGGCGGCGACGGCAGCGGAAGAGTACAGAGGTAGGCGTAGGCGCGCAGAGCGCGCCGGTGATAGCGCTGCAAGCAGCGCAGTGGTAGCTCGCAGAGCGAGCGGTGGTAGCGCAGCTAAAGCAACGCAGTGTTAGCCAGCAAAGCTGGTAGTGGCTCCGCAGGTAGCGCTGGAAGCAGCGCAGTGTTAGTCGGCCGATGGCCGACAGTGTTAGCCAGCAAAGCTGGCAGTGGCTCCGCAGGTAGTGCTGGAAGTGACGAAATTGATTGACCCCGGCAGGACGATGGTTCTGTTGGGGTTGTTTTTTCGCCCGCCGGAGGACCGCTATGGGCACTCTGTGTATTTTGTTTTGTGTTGCAACTTGAAGAGTGTTCATTTTGTATCAAAAGGGCGCGACATTATATTATTGTCAAAGAAGAACGAGTTATTGACAATAAAGGCTTGATACGATATATATGAATATATAATCTTCTTGGATGACAGTGGCCGTAACAATAGTCTAATGTCTTAATTCACGAAAAAGGATAGTGGACATCACCGGTTTGTGAGGCTGTAAAAACGATTGCATCGGTTATCTCAAAAAAGAAGTTATAGTTTCGTACTTAGCAGGAGAAAAACGTGTTTGTGGTGGGAGGTTTGTTATGAGGAAAAAAAGAATTCTTTGGGCGATTGCCGGAATAATCGTGTTACTAACAGGGGTAATTGTGTTTGGGGCAGTTAGTTTCGGACACTTTTCCGAGCCGAGTGAGCAATTGATAATTGCATTTGACAAATTGGAAGGCTACGGCGCTGACGTTATTGTGTACGGGAATTTGAAATTGATTGAAGGCGCGGAAGCATTTGCTCGAAAAATAACGACCATTGATGAAGAGAACCTATCCGGTGACAAACCCAATACATATCATATGATTGTTCTGTATGATTGGGATGAGAAACTGAAGATTACGGATGAGGAACTCGAGCTGCTTCGCTCCTTCTGCATGGAGAACTATTACGATTTGATATATCTGGGGTATCGATATGAGCAGTTTCAGCGTAACGGGTTTTTCAAGTATCCTCCGAGCGATGGTAGCGACGGGTTTAGTTACGAGTGCTATATCTATCACGAGGACGGGATTCCGTATGTGTTTAATGGAGACTCTTGGGAGGACCCGTCTCAGCCGGACACCTACTACAACAATCCATTCACAACAATGCTTGGATTTGACGAGGATGAGGTGGCAGGGAAGGATTTAAACGGTATATGGGATATGATTTCAATTCAGGCGCTTGAGTCACTAGAATATGAACAAGAAGAGGGTAAGATGAAGAAGTAGTCGTTTCGCTCTTGACCACGATATACCATACGATTGAAGAGTGCTATGGGATGGGAAACGAGTGGAAATACCAATAGGAAACTAGATGTAGCACTTGGCAAGTTGGTTTGCCGGGTGCTATATTTATAACATGGACGCAAAGGTGATCCGTGACTTGAGCATTTGGTTTTGCGTGTTCGCATTTTGAAAGAGGTGTTGCGTTTGAAGACGATAATAAAGGAATTCCATCAGACTAGACTAGAGATTATAAGGAGAACATGATTGATTCGGATTGAATTATTATCAAAAGAGAATTTTAAGCCGGATTCCTTGGACAATTACGAAAGAAAGCAGGACGTGAAGAGGGTATATCGCAAGCAAGGCGGCGAGTACGTTCTTGCGGAGTGCATTTTCACGATGGATTGGGACCTGGAAAAGCGGCGTGCTGTGGCAGAGGATATCAGCAGCGACGATTTCATCACCTATCTGGCGTTGGAGGATGCCGAGGTGGTCGGATTTATCGCGCTGAAAAAAGAGCCGGTTGAGTCCTATATGCTCTTGGATGTGATGCAGGTGTCGGCTGCTTGCAGACGGCAGGGGATTGGTCGGAAGCTATTTGATTTGGGCGTGGAAGAGGCCCGAAGGGCCGGGGCAAATGCGTTGTACATCTCCGCATGCTCGTCCGAAGAAACGATTGCATTTTACAAGGCGATGGGTGCCGTGCCGACGAATTGTCCGATCAAGGAGATCGCAGAGGAGGAGCCCGACGACGTGCAGATGGTATGCTGCATTTAGACGGCGGCCAATTGCCGGCGTTGCTTTAGCTGCGCCAATCACCGCAGCGCTTCGCGCTGCTATCACTGCTTGCACTAAACAACAAACAGCCCGGTTTCCACATGGAAGCCGGGCTGCATTTTGTTTAGAGCAAGCCAATCACTATTTTTTGTTTAGAGCAAGCCTATCACCAGATTAACAGCTACTGCGCCTACCGCGTATACGGCGATGGTGGCGAGGAGCTTCATTGTGTTTATGAAGCCGTCCTTTGCGGGCGGGAGCTTGGTGCGTTTCTTTTTCCAAAGCGTCTGGTTTGCGATATAGACGACGATGAACAGGAAAAATGCATACTGTACGCCGAGGAAGCGCCAGAAGATTCCCTTCATGACCCACTGTCCGGCCAGCAGGCGGAATGCCTGGTACAAAAACCAGCCCGTGATGAGGCCCATTAATAAATTGAAAAGCAAGATGGTCTTCAAGCTTAATTCGCGAAAAAATTTCATAATCAATACGTGACACGCAATTGCGAGTCATTTTCCTTTCCGTGCAAGAAGTGATAGCAGCGCGGAGCGCTGCGGTGATTGGCGTAGCAAGCAACGCCGGTGATATGCTCGCAAAGCGAGCAGTGTTATCGCCCGTAGGGCGAGGTGATGGCGCAGCAAGCAATGCCGGCGTACGCACCACGTCTATTCTATACAAATCCGTAATAAAATGCAAGTGAGAACAAGCAAAATGCTTGAAGTCTGCGGGGCAAGATGATACAATAAAATAGATTACGTGCGTGATGACGTAAGGATGCACACGGGGCAAGGAGTGGAACATGCGATTACTGTGGAGATTGAGCCGCGAAGCGGTGCGTTATCGGAAGCTTTATGTGGTGGCAATTTTGTCGACGTTGTGTCTGACGGGCGTGAATTTGGCGGCGCCGAGAGTGCTGTCTGCGATGACCGGTATGGTTGAGCGCGGAGTGGACGATGCGGCATTTTCTACGATTATGAAGCTGACGTTTTTGTTGGTGGCTTTGTATTTGTTGCGTGTGGCATTTCGTTTTATGAGCAATTATCTCGCACACAAGGCGGCGTGGTACCTCGTGGGCGATTTGAGAACGAGAGTGTACGATAAGCTTCAGCATTTGCAGCTCGGATTTTTCCACGACAAGCAGACGGGTGATTTGATGAGCCGCGTGGTGAATGACACGCGTGACTTTGAGCTTTTGTATGCGCATATCATTCCGGACATGATTACGAACGTTGTGACGTTTGTCGGCGTGTTGCTTGTGCTGCTGACGATCAATTGGAAGCTGGCGCTCGTGACGTGCGCGCCGATTCCGTTCATCTTGGCGTCGGGTGTGATTTTTGCGAAGAAGGTACGTCCGTTTTTCCGCATTTCGCAGGAGAAGATGGGCGAGTTAAATGGTAAGTTGCAGGACAACCTGTCCGGCGTTCACGAGATTCAGTCCTTTGGCCAGGAAAGCTATGAGCGCGAGCAGGTGGATGAGAAGAATTTCGACCACGTACGTGCGATGCTGAGAGCCCTTAAGATCAGCGCGGTGTTCCATCCCGCGGTGGAGTTTGTGTCTTCGATCGGCACGATTTTGGTTGTATGCTTCGGCGGCTTTTTGGCGTGGAAGGAAGGCTTGTCGGTGGAGGCAATCGTGTCCTTCATGCTGTACCTCGGCTTGTTCTATGCACCGATTACGGGCTTGGCTACGTTGTTGGAAAATACGCAGCAGTCGATGGCGGGTGCAGAGCGTGTTATGATGATTTTGGATGCGCCGGTGGAGATTCAAGATGCACCGGAGGCAAAGGAGCTGGGCGACGCGCAGGGACACATTGCATTTGAGCACGTGAGCTTTGCATATTCGCAGGACTTGCCGGTACTCAAGGACGTTTCCTTTGCGTGTGAGGCGGGCAAAATGCTCGCACTTGTCGGACCGACCGGTGTCGGCAAGACGACGCTTACGCAGCTCATTTCCCGATTCTACGAGCCGGACGAGGGCTTTATTCGAATCGACGGCGAGGACATTCGCGAGGTGACGCTTCGAAGCCTCAGACAGAATATTTCGCCGGTGCTGCAGGATACGTTTTTGTTCAACGGTACGATTGCGGAGAACATCGGCTATGCGAAGCCGGATGCGACGCGTGACGAGATACAGGAGGCGGCAAAGGCCGCAAATATACACGAGGACATTGTTCAGATGCCGGAGGGCTATGAGACTCAGGTCGGCGAGCGTGGACTTCGCCTGTCGGGCGG
>JAZODS010000035.1:0-2174 GCA_045597165.1 Lachnospiraceae bacterium
CTACCCTCCATGAATACACGTGCTGTCCCCCACAGACGCTCCCGTTTCTTACCTCAAGTATAGCATGAAAATGCGCACCGTACAAGACCGCGGCGGCGAGTCGATTTCTTGACAAGGGCATTTTTCGCATGCTACAATACAGAAAACATGCAGGCGTGCGATTTCCTTATGAGCGTATCGCAGAAAGGGGCAAATGATGAGCATTTTGATAGAGAATATGCCGAAGCTCGGCTTCGGTCTGATGCGATTGCCGGAGAAGGACGGACAGATTGACATTCCGCGCGTGGCGGACATGGTGGACCGCTATATGAAAGCCGGATTTAATTATTTTGATACCGCGTACGTGTACCACGGCGGCAATTCGGAGCGTGTTGTAAAGGACGTGCTTCTGGCGCGCTACCCGAGAGAGGCATTTACCGTGGCAACGAAGCTTCCGGCGTGGGCACTTTCCTGCAAGGACGACTGCGACCGCGTATTTGACGAGCAGCTCGAGCGAACCGGACTGACGTATTTCGATTACTACCTGCTCCACAGCTTGGAGGACGGTGCAAATTATAACACGTATGTGGACTACGACTGCTTCACCTGGGCGATGCAGAAGAAGGCCGAGGGCAAGATTCGTCATTTCGGCTTCTCCTTCCACGGAACGCCGGAGCTTCTCGAGCGCGTGCTGGACGAGCATCCCGAGGTCGAGTTCGTGCAGATTCAGCTCAACTACGCAGACTGGGACAACCCGCTCGTTCACAGCGGCAAGCTCCACCGAATTCTTCTCGAGCGCGGCATTCCGATGATCATTATGGAGCCCGTCAAGGGCGGCACGCTCGCAAATGTCGACCCCGAGCTTGAGCAAATGTTCAAAGCCGTTACGCCGAACCGCTCCGTAGCTTCTTGGGCAATGCGCTTTGTCGGCGGCTTGGACGGCATCGGAACGATTCTGAGCGGCATGTCCGACGAAGCACAGGTGGAGGACAACCTCGCGACATTTACCGATTTTCAGCCTCTGACCGAGGAAGAGCATGCAGTGCTCGCAAAGGTTCTTGAGAAAATGCTCGCCACCCCGCTCATCGGTTGCACCTCCTGTCGCTACTGCGTCGACGGTTGCCCGATGGACATTCGCATCCCCGAGATCTTCAGCGCAGTCAACACAAGTCGCAAATTCGCGAACGACAATCGCCCGCGCTTTTTCTACAACAGCCTCACCGGCTACTCCGGAAAGGCCTCCGCGTGTCTCGCCTGCGGCCAGTGCGAGGCGGTGTGCCCGCAGCATTTGCCGATCATTTCGTTGCTGGAGGAAGCGGTGGAGAGATTGGAGAAGTGATAGCAGCGCGTAGCGCTGCGGTGGGGCTCCGCGAAACGGTTTCTGTTAGCGCTGCAAACAGCGCCGGTGATAGCGCAGCTAAAGCAGCGCGGGTGGGCTCCGCGAAAAGGCGCCCACCGATGTGTGGATTCGCGAAATAACAATCACCCGGTTCACGATTCAGATAACGAAATGTCTCTTATGGAGGTATAATTATGGCTGAGTATTGGGATGTATACAACGCGAACCGAGAGCTTACGGGTAAGACGATCAAAAGAGGAGATCCTTTTGGTGAAGATGAATATTACGTATGCTGTGAAGTGTGGATAGTAAATTCGAAAAACCAAATGCTTGTCACGCAGAGACATCCGGATAAAAAGGCCGGTGGGCAATGGGAATTTACCGGCGGCGGTGTTCTTGCGGGAGAAACCACTCTGTCGGCTGCCGTACGTGAAGTGAAGGAGGAGCTGGGCATTTGCCTAGAAGAAGCTGCTCTCGAACCACTCGCAGTTTACAAACACCGAAATTACTTTATGGACATTTACGTGGTCAGAAAAGATTTGTCCGACGAGGAAATTGTCTTGGATAAAAACGAAGTAGTCGACCGGGCCTGGTTATCCAAATGCGAGATCGAACAATTCATCGAAACCGGGAAAATGGTTCGTTCCGTCGGAATCCGATACAACCTATTCGGAGCGAAGCTGACGAACAATTGATGGTTCCGATTCAACAAAAAACGCCTGCGGCGAGTGACTTGCAATTCGTGCAATACGAATGCAGCTCACAAAGCCGCAGGCTTTTTAAGTTTCAAAAATATTCGCGCACCTCCGCGGAGCCACACCGCCAGCTCCGCTGGCTAACACTGTCGGCTTCGCCG
>JAZODS010000036.1:0-30228 GCA_045597165.1 Lachnospiraceae bacterium
ATTTTCGAGACACTCGGTTAGCATAGGCTAACCGAACAAGGATTGCGAAGATGCCACATTGCTGTTGCAATGTTTTGATAGACGAAGACGGGAGGATGATTATGAATACCTTAAAGGACATTCGAGTTGGTAAGAAGGCAAAGGTAGTGAAGGTTCACGGCGAGGGCGCAGTTCGTCGACGCATTATGGATATGGGCATTACAAAGGGCGTTGAGATTTACGTGAGAAAGGTAGCGCCGCTCGGCGATCCGATGGAGCTGAATGTGCGTGGCTATGAGCTTTCGCTTCGTAAAGCTGACGCTGAGATGATTGAGGTTGAGTAACGCTTCGGTTACGTACATACCGATGATAGAACACACAAATGAGAGATGAATCTTTAGAAAGAGAGGACGATTATGGGATTGCGAATCGCACTTGCAGGTAATCCGAATTCGGGCAAGACGACGTTGTTTAACGTATTGACGGGCTCCAACCAGTTCGTAGGAAACTGGCCCGGAGTTACCGTGGAAAAGAAGGAAGGAAAGCTGAAGGGTCATGACGAGGTGATTGTTACGGACCTTCCCGGCATTTATTCTATGGCACCGTACACCTTGGAGGAGGTTGTTGCGAGAAATTATTTGATCGGCGAGCGTCCGGATGTGATCTTAAATATCGTAGACGGCACGAACCTGGAGCGTAATCTGTACTTGACGACGCAACTGATGGAGATCGGCATTCCGGTTGTCGTTGCAATCAATATGATGGACATCGTTCGCAAGCGTGGCGACAAGATTGACATCGCCGACCTTTCTAAGAGAATCGGTTGCAGAGTCGTTGAGATTTCCGCGCTGAAGGAAGACGGTATGAACGAGGCGATTGAAGCAGCATTTGCCGCGGCAAAGGACGGTCCGCGCGTGCCGAAGCATACGTTTTCGGGTGCGGTAGAGCATGCGATTGCGCACATCGAGGAAGCGGCGGTGCACGATATGCCGCACGAGCAGCAGCGCTGGTATGCGATTAAGATCCTCGAGCGCGACGAGGCTAGCGTGTCGACGCTTTCACTTCCCGCAGAGAAGCTTTCGCACATCGAGGAGGACATCCAGATTGCCGAGAAAGAGATGGACGACGACGCGGAGAGCATCATCACAAATGAGCGCTACGAGTACATCGCCTCCGTTCTGCAGCATTGCTATCGCAAGAAGCATTCGGGCAGATTGTCAACCTCCGATAAGATTGACCGCGTATTGACGAATCGCTACGCAGCACTTCCTATCTTCGCGGCGATTATGTTTTTGGTATATTACATATCCGTGTCTACAATCGGTACTTGGGTGACGGATTGGACAAATGACGGACTGTTCGGCGATGGCTGGCATCTGTTCGGCATCGGCTCCTCCGAATACGAGGACGATATGCTGGATTACGCGGAGGGCCATATCTGGACGGAAGCGCTTCGCGACAAGCTAACCGCGGCAAATGCGGCTGATGTGACCGGCGCGGCAGACATTTTGGATGCCATCGATGCGAAGGATTTCGGAGCATTTGAAGAGGCTTACGGCTCTTATGCGGATGTGCTTGCCGAGCATGGCTTCGATGTGAGCGAGCTTGTGGACGGGCCGATGGAGACGGCACCGGACACCTCGACCTACGGCGTGTGGGTGCCGGGCGTTCCCGTGCTTGCCGAGAAGGCGTTAAATGCACTGAATACCCCGGATTGGCTTGACAGCTTGATCATTGACGGTATCATCGGCGGTGTCGGTGCAGTGCTTGGCTTCGTGCCTCAGATGCTCGTGCTGTTTTTGTTCCTTGCCTTTTTGGAGGCGTGCGGCTATATGTCTCGAATCGCATTTGTCATGGACCGTCTGTTCTGCAAGATCGGTCTGTCCGGCAAATCGTTCATTCCGCTTTTGATCGGAACGGGCTGTGGTGTGCCCGGTATTATGGCATCGCGTACGATTGAAAATGAGCGCGATCGTCGCATGACCATCATCACAACGACGTTCATTCCGTGTGGCGCAAAGCTGCCGATTATCGCGATGATTACCGCGGCGCTGTTCGACGGTGCATGGTGGGTAGCACCAAGTGCGTATTTTGCGGGAATTGCGGCGGTTGTCATCTCGGGAATTATGCTGAAGAAGACGAAACTGTTTGCGGGTGAGCCCGCGCCGTTCGTGCTGGAGCTTCCGGCGTATCATATGCCGACGCTTCGCAACCTGTTTCGTAGTATGTGGGAGCGTGGTAGCTCATTTATCAAGAAGGCCGGTACGGTTATCCTGCTGAGCTCGATGATTATCTGGGCCGGCTCGCGCTTCGGTTCGGTGGACGGAGCATTTGGCTTCTCGCTCGATATGGCGCTCGAGGACAGTGTGCTCGGAATGATCGGAAGCACGTTCTGCTTCATCTTCGCACCGCTTGGCTTCGGTAACATCAAGGCTGCCATTGCAACGATTATGGGTCTGTTGGCAAAGGAAGAGGTTGTCGGCGTATTCGGCGTACTGGATTTCGAAGGAATGACGAAGCTTTCGGCGTATTCGTTCCTGTTGTTCAACCTGTTGTGTGCACCTTGCTTTGCGGCAATGGGCGCGATTCGTCGTGAGATGAACAGTGCGAGATGGACGGCATTTGCGATTACGTATCAGTGCGTATTTGCTTACGCGGCTTCGCTGATGATTTACCAGTTCGGTATGCTCGCAATGGGCAATCCGAACGTGTTCGGTCTGGTGGCGGCTGTGGCGGTAGCGGCATTCATGCTGTTCATGCTTGTGCGTCCGTATAAAGAGGCAACGAGTAGAGCTTGACATTCATGCGTTTGAGACCTACTATGAATAATGTGACGAACGGATTGCGGTTCCGTAAGTCGGTGATAAAGGAGAGAAGCAATGGACTGGTTGATAGAGAATATCGGAACGATACTGGTATGTGCCGTCTTGGTTCTTATCGTTGCGGCAATCATTCGGTCGATGATTCGAAACAAGAAAAAGGGCATTTCCTCGTGCGGCTGCGGTTGCAGCACCTGCGCGATGGGAGAGCTGTGTGCTTCTAAGAAAGAAGGCAAATGATCGGAGGAGATACGATGGAAAGAAGATGTCCGTGCTGTGGCTACTATACATTAGACAACGAAGAAGAGAGATTGTACGGCATTTGCCCGGTGTGCTTCTGGGAAAATGACCCGTGGCAGGCGTCCGAACCCGACGAGGCGGGCGGTGCGAATTCCATCAGTCTTCGCAGCGCACAGCGCAATTTTGCGGAGTTCGGAGCTTGTGAGGAGCAGTTTGTCGAGAAGGTTAGAAAACCATATGGCAAGGAGCTGTACGCAATCGTGCCCATCGCTGCCATTCCGGAGCGCTTAGAAGAGGCGGCTCGGTGGTTCCATGAGAAATGGAGCGTGCCGCTGGAGGCGTACGAAGAGAGCATGAGAGATGCCATGACGACAGAAGACGGTGTGCCCGATTGGTATGTCGCAGTGGACAGAGAGGGAACGATTATCGGCGGTGCCGGAATTATCGAAAACGATTTTCACGACCGACCGGACTTGGCGCCTAACCTGTGTGCCTTGTATGTAGAACCGTCGCATCGAAAGCTCGGTATTGCGGGAGCGTTGCTTAACACGGCTTGTGAGGCAATGAAGGCGACCGGACGAGAGTGGTTGTACCTGATTACGAATCACACTGCATTTTACGAGCGTTATGGATGGGAGCATTATGACATGGTAAACGAAACCTATGCTGACACCGCTCGGATTTACCGGAAGAGATTATAGGAATCGCAGATACATATTACGAACAAAAAACAACCCCGAATGTCGTACGGAGTTAGACATTCGGGGTTTTTGTGCATCTTGCGGGTGGTAAAACACTTTTGCATTTTCACAAAATAACAGTTGACAAACCGGTAAATGTTCGGTATACTACACGAGGTGTCAAGAAAAAGACTTTACACATCGAAGGTCGGAGAGAGTACATGGAAGCACAGGTTCGTCCCAATTCAAAGAAGTCGGATGCGAAGGAATGGCTGCAGGAAGCGGTCACCTTGTCGATGTACTATGATTTTTACGGAGAACTACTCAGTGAGCATCATAAGACGATTTTCGAGGCTTACATATGGAACGATATGTCCTTGGCTGAGATTGCGGAGGAGTGCAGTCTGAGTCGTCAGGGTGTGTATGATATAGTGAAGCGCTGTAGCAAGAAGCTGCGCGATTATGAGGAAAAGCTGCATTTGGTTCAGCGTTTTCAGAGCATGAAGGAGCGAATTGCGGAGATTGATTCGCAAGCGCGTCAGATTTGCCGGGAGCCGGTAGATGAGCCGGTGATTCGAAGTGCCGAGCGCATTTTCGAGCTGGCGGAGCAGGTTATGAAGGAGTTATAGGATGGCATTTGAAAGCTTATCGGATAAATTACAAAGCGTCTTTAAAGGTCTCAGAAGCAAGGGCCGTCTGACGGAAGCAGACGTGAAGGAAGCGCTTCGTGAGGTAAAGCTTGCACTGCTGGAGGCGGACGTTAACTTTAAGGTCGTAAAGCAGTTCATCAGTGCGGTTCAGGAGCGTGCGGTCGGTCAGGATGTACTGACAAGCCTTACTCCGGGACAGATGGTCATTAAGATCGTTAACGAAGAGATGATTCGCCTTATGGGCGATGAGACAACGGAGATTTCGTTTGTTTCCGGCGATACTACCGTCATTATGATGTGTGGTCTTCAGGGTGCCGGTAAGACGACGATGACGGCGAAGCTGGCTGCGAAGTTTAAGGCAACCGGTAGAAAGCCGTTGTTGGTAGCGTGTGATATCTATCGTCCCGCGGCAATTGACCAGTTGAAGGTCAATGCGGAGAAGGTAGGAGTGCCCGTATTTGCGATGGGAACCGGTCACAATCCGGTCAACATTGCGAAGGCAGCGTTGCAGCATGCGAAGAAGGAAGGCTGCAACATCGTTATGATCGATACGGCAGGTCGTCTGCATATCGACGAAGAGCTCATGACCGAGCTTGCACAGATTAAAGAGGCTGTCGGCGTTCATCATACGATTTTGACCGTAGATGCTATGACCGGTCAGGACGTGTTGAACGTAGCCAATACATTTGAAGAGAAGATCGGTATTACCGGTGTGATTCTTACTAAGCTGGATGGCGATACAAGAGGTGGTGCGGCGCTTTCGTTGCGTGCGGTAACCGGAAAGCCGATTTTGTACGTCGGTACCGGCGAGAAGCTGACGGACGTAGAGAAGTTCCATCCGGATCGTATGGCTTCCCGTATTCTCGGCATGGGCGATGTGCTGACCTTGATCGACAAGGTACAGGCTGAGGTTGACGAGGAGAAGGCGAAGGAGATGGAGAAGAAGCTTCGCAAGGCGGAGTTCGACTTCAACGACTTCTACGAGCAGATTCAGCAGATGAAGAAGATGGGCGGAATTAAGAGCATTTTGAGCATGATGCCCGGCATGAGCAGTCAGCTTGCGGGAATTGATATCGATGACGATGCATTTAAGCAGACCGAGGCGATCATTTGCTCGATGACGAAGAAGGAGCGCACGAATCCCGAAATCATTACACCGCCGAGAAAGCGCAGAATTGCGGCCGGCGCAGGTGTGGAGATTGCGGCTGTGAATCGTCTGATGAAGCAGTACGAGCAGAGCAAGAAGATGATGAAACAGATGTCCGGAATGATGGGCAAGAACGGCAGACGCAGAGGCGGCTTTAAGATGCCGTTCGGATTTTAGCAAGTACGCTATAGATTGGGCTTTGCCCTTAATATAGACAGGAATGGAATACTATAAGGAGGTGAATATACAATGGCAGTAAAGATTCGTTTGAGAAGAATGGGACAGAAGAAGGCTCCGTTCTACAGAGTTATCGTAGCAGACGAGAGATCCCCCAGAGATGGTAGATTCGTTGCGGAGATCGGTACCTATGATCCTACGAAGGAGCCCACGGCTTTCAGCGTAGATGAGGAGGCTGCAAAGAAGTGGTTGGCAAATGGTGCTCAGCCTACAGAAACCGTTGCTAGATTGTTCAAGCAGGCCGGTATCCAGAAGTAATCGGAGGTAGATGCAATGAAAGAGTTAGTGGAAATCATCGCTAAGTCCCTGGTTACACGTCCTGACCAGGTTGTTGTTACCGAGACTGAATCCGAAGATAATGTTCTGGTGGAGTTACGTGTAGCTCCCGAGGATATGGGAAAGGTTATCGGAAAGCAGGGTCGTATTGCGAAGGCTATCCGTACGGTTGTAAAGGTTGCAGCGACGAAAGAGGATAAGAAGGTTGTTGTAGATATTCTGCAGTAATGTTTGCTGGCTGTTGGACTGAGTGTGCAACAGCCTTTTCCTTATCGTTGGCGCGTGCATTTGGAGGGGCGATGGAAGGATTATTACGAGTAGGCGTATTCGCGAATACGCACGGTATCAAAGGTGAAATTAAGGTCTTCCCGACGACGGAGGACGTGAATCGATTTTATAAAGGACTGCCGCTTCTTTTGGACACCGGCAAGGACTACATGGAGCTTGAGGTGGCGAGCGTGAAGCATTTTAAGAACATGGTCATCCTCGGCTTCCGCGGAATTCAGTCCATCAACGATATTGAACGCTACAAGGGAAGAGATCTCTACGTAACGCGTGAAAATGCGATTCCCTTGGAGGAGAACGAATACTACATCAGCGACGTCATCGGTGCCGCTGTCGTAACGGAGGAGGGCGAGAGCCTCGGAGTGCTGAAGGAAGTGCTTCAGACCGGTGCAAATGACGTGTATGTCATCGCGCTTGCGAACGGTAAGGAGGTTCTGTTCCCCGTAATTCCGGACTGCGTGAAGGATGTAGACGTTGAGAACAAGAAGATTATCGTACATGTGATGAAAGGGCTTATGGAATGAAATTTTACGTGATGACATTGTTCCCTGAGATGATTGAGGACGGCCTGCATACGAGCATTTTGGGCCGCGCCATGGATGCGGGAATTATCGACCTTGAGGTTGTGAACATCCGCGACTATTCGTTGGACAAGCACGGTCGTGTGGACGATTATCCGTATGGCGGAGGCGCAGGCATGGTAATGGCTGCAGATCCGATTGCCAGAGCATTTGATGCGATTTGCCAGAAAAGAATTATGCGTTCTCGCCCGAGGGTGGTGTATTTGACGCCGCAGGGCAAGACTTTTTCGCAGGGAATGGCGAAGGAATATGCCGAAGAGGCGGACATCATCTTTTTGTGCGGTCACTATGAGGGTGTTGACGAGCGCGTGCTCGAGAGCATTGTAACCGATTATGTATCGATCGGTGATTACGTGTTGTCGGGCGGTGAGCTTCCGGCAATGGTTATGATCGATGCGATTTCTCGTATGGTTCCCGGAGTGCTTACGAACCAGGAGAGTGGGGAGTCGGAGAGCTTTGAGGGCAATTTGCTTGAGTACCCGCAGTACACAAGACCCGAGGTATGGAATGACATGGCGGTACCGGAGGTGCTTCTGAGCGGACACCACGCTAAGATTCATGAGTGGCGCAGAGAGCAGTCGATTAAGCGCACCTTCGAGAATCGTCCCGATCTACTGGAGGGCGCCGAGCTTTCGAAGAAGGAGAAGCAGTATCTGAAGCAGCTGCAGGAGGAAAAGGCGGCGATTGAGGCGTTGATTGCAAAGGTCAGCGGCGGTGAGGATTAGGAAGAATAGAATTGTTTGAATATCGTAAAAATAGTACTTGCATTTTGACAATGCGTATGTTATAATTTTGATTCGTGAGACGCGGTGTTCCGCTGTGCCCATTGGCAGAATGAAGATCGTAATATATTTAGGAGGTCATGAAAGATGACGAATAGTGAGTACATTAAGAGTCTGGAAGCAGAGCAGCTCAAGGCTTCCGTAGACACCTTCAACGTAGGTGATACGGTACGTGTTGCTTCCAAGGTAAAGGAAGGAAATCGTGAGAGAACTCAGATTTTCGAAGGTGTTTGCATTAAGAGACAGAACGGTGGCGTTCATGAGACCTTTACGGTTCGTAAGAATTCCAACGGATGTGGCGTTGAGAAGACTTGGCCGCTTCACTCTCCGGTTGTAGAGAGCATTACGGTTATCCGTCGCGGTAAGGTGCGTAGAGCTAAGCTTACTTACCTTCGTGATAGAGTTGGTAAGGCTGCTAAGGTTAAGGAGCTTGTTCGCTAATTGAATTGATGAACACACTATGGGATATCCATTTCGGTGGATATCCCGTTTTTTCTGTTGGAATTCGGGGCAGAATCTGTTACAATGGAAGAAGTGGTGCCGTGGGCAAATGCGGCACGGTTTCAGAAGACAGTGCAGTGATTTGTGCGGCACGGTTTCAGAAGACAGTGCAGTGCTTTGTACGGCACGGTTGGGAGGCAGTTATGGCGGAACGCTACGATTATACACATGCGGAGCGAAAAGAAAAGATTTTGCGCATTCTCCTTGCGATAGCGACGTGGACGCTGTCTGTGGCGGCGGTCATCGCGCTTGCGTATGGCATTGTACGCATTTCCCTTCAAAAGACGACTTTGGTAGATGCTTCGATGGAGCCGACGCTGTTGGCCGGTGATGAGATTCTCATCGATACGCTTACGTATCGAGTTAGAAAGCCGAAGCGATTTGAGGTCGTTGTATTTCAACAGGGCGATGAAGAGCATAGCTTTTATAACATTAAGCGAATTATCGGACTTCCCGGCGAGACGGTACAGATTCTCGAGGGAGAGGTGTATATCAACGGAGAATGTCTAACAGAGAAGAACAATGTAGATGCGATGCTGTTGCCCGGCTTGGCCAATTACGAGATTCATCTGGAGGATGACGAGTATTTTGTGCTTGGCGATGCCCGTAACAATTCGGAGGACAGCCGATACGCTACGGTAGGCAATGTGAGCGAGGAGGATTTGATCGGTCGTGCGTGGATTCGACTCAACAAATTCGGTATGGTTAACAGCATGAATCGTAAGGAGTAAGTATAGTATGCAGTATCAATGGTATCCCGGACATATGGCGAAGGCAAAGCGTCAGATGCAGGAAGACATGAAGCTAATCGATGTAGTGGTTGAGCTCGTAGACGCAAGAATACCGTTTTCGAGCAAGAATCCGGACATCGACAAGATAGCGGGCGGAAAGGCGCGCGTGCTTTTGTTGAATAAGTCGGACATGGCGGATCCGAAGGTGACGGCCATGTGGAAGAACTGGTATGAGGAAAAGGGCTTTTTTGTGGCACTTGTGAACTCCAGAAGCGGTAGCGGCATTAAGACAGTACAGGAATGCATTATGGAGGCGTGCAAGGAGAAGCTGGAGAGAGATCGCAGACGCGGTATTATGAACAGACCGGTGCGTGCGATGATTGTCGGCATTCCGAATGTGGGCAAATCGACCTTTATCAATAGCTATGCCGGCAAGGCTGCCGCTAAGACGGGCAATAAGCCGGGTGTTACGAAGGGAAAGCAGTGGATTCGTCTCAATAAGAACGTAGAACTGCTCGATACGCCGGGCATTTTGTGGCCGAAATTCGACTCTGTCGAGATCGGTAAGAGAATCTCTTGGATCGGTTCCATCAACGATGAGATTTTGGTAACGACCGAGATGGCGGGAGATTTGCTTTGTTACTTAGCAGACCATTATCCCGGAGTGCTTACCGCGAAGTACGGCATCGAAGAGGCAACCGAGGATAGTGAGCAAAGAGGCTATGTTTTGCTTGAGAGAATCGCGACGAAGCGCGGCTGTCTCAGAAAGGGCGGCGAGCTGGATTATGAGCGTGCCTCAAAGCTGGTAATGGATGATTTCCGTGGCGTTAAGATCGGAGCAATCAGTCTGGAACGCCCGGGTGAGGAATAGAGGAGAATCATATGGGAAAGAGCATACAGCAGATACAGGCAGAGCTGAAAAGCTGCGCACCCGAGCATTTGCCCGAGTGCATTGCGCAATATGCAGACGACGAACGTGCCGGCGTGCAGAAGGCATTGGAGCAGGCCGGTAAGCGTATGCTTGCATATGAGAAGGAGCTGGATCGTATCGAGACGATGAAGCACTATGAGAAGCTTTATACGAATCGACAGTTCATCGGAGGCGTAGACGAGGTCGGCAGAGGGCCGCTAGCCGGTCCGGTTGTCGCTTGCTGCGTGATTCTGCCGAAGGATTGCGACATTTTGTACTTAAACGATTCCAAGCAGCTTTCCGCTAAGAAGCGTGAGCAGCTGTACGATGAGATTATGGAAAAGGCGGTTTCCGTCGGAATCGGTGTGGTGTCGCACGAGGTAATCGACGAGAGGAACATTTTGCAGGCAACGTATCAGGCCATGCGCGATGCCATCGATCAGATGCCGGTAAAGCCGGATCAGCTGCTCGTCGATGCGGTTACGATTCCCGAAATCGCAATTCCGCAGCGAGGCATTATCGGCGGAGACGGTAAGAGCATTAGTATCGCGGCGGCGAGTATTGTGGCTAAGGTTACGAGAGACCGCATGATGGAGGAATTCGATCGGGAGTATCCCGAGTATCGATTTGCGTCCAACAAGGGCTATGGAAGCGCAGAGCACATTCAGGCATTGCGCACCGTCGGTCCGTGTCCGATTCACAGACGCACCTTTATCGGCAATTTGATTTAGTAAATGCTATGAACAAACGAAGTATTGGCAATATAACCGAGGCGCGAGCTTCGGAGCATTTGGCGGCGCAGGGCTGCACGATTCTCGAGAGAAATTATCGATGCAAGCTCGGCGAGCTGGACATTGTGGCGAAGGACGGCGAGGAGCTTGTGTTCGTTGAGGTCAAATATCGCCGCTCGGAGCGCTACGGTCTTCCCGAGCAAGCGGTGAATCGAACGAAGCAGGCGAATATGCGACGTGTGGCTTCGTGGTATTTGGCGGAACATCGGCTGTCGGAGGATATGCCGATGCGTTTTGATGTCATCGCCATCGACTCGGAGGAGCTGCGTTGGTATCGCAATGCATTTTGACGCGGAGGAGCCGCGGTGAGATTACAATGCATTTTGATGGGTATTGAGGAGGAACGATGAGTACAAGACTTGAACAGGCAGAGCTTCATCTCGAGAAGAGGGCACCGTACGTGTCCTTTCCGTCGTTGTCTGCATTTTTCGAGCTCAGACACGGTTTCTCGACGAGATTGATGGGCGTGAGCAAGGGAATGTTCAGTTCCATGAATCTCGGGCTGAATAGAGGCGATTCCGAGGAGCTCGTGTACGAGAATTATCGCCGCATCTGTGAATCGATGGACATTCCCGTGAAGTCGCTCGTATTTTCCAAGCAGACGCATAAGGCAAATGTACGGCGCGTGACGGCAGAGGACTGCGGTATCGGCTTGTTTCGTCCGATTCCGTATGACGACGTGGACGCACATATGACGAATGAGCCGGGCGTGGCACTTGTGATTTTCGGTTCGGACTGTGTGCCGATTTACTTGTACGACCCGGTAAAGCGGGTGATTGCGCTTTGTCATGGTGGTTGGCGCGGAACGGTTGCTCGCATTGCCGCGAAGACGGTGGAAGCAATGGGCGAGACATACGGAACGAAGCCGAGCGATGTCGTAGCTGTCATCGGTCCGTCCATCTGTAGAGATTGCTTCGAAATCGGCGATGAGGTAGCGCAGGAATTCGAGGCTGCATTCGGGACTGAGGAATCAAAGAAGAGTGGTGCGCGGAGTGATGCCCGATTGCCGATTCTGAAGCGATACGGAGAGCGTTATCACGCCGACCTATGGGAGGCAAATGCTTTGGCGCTCGAGGAGTGCGGAGTGCTTCGCGACAACATTCATAAGTCCGAGCTTTGTACGATGTGTCGTCAGGAGCTGTTCTTCTCGCATAGAGGCTCCGGCGGAAGACGCGGAAGCAACGCGGGATTTTTGATGCTGGCGAAGTAAGCGTTAGGAACGAATGGCGACGTAGGAAACGATTGAATAGACAGTACATTTTCCATGAGGGAGAGTTATGCACGAACATAAGATTATTGATGTATTACCGATGAGTCCGGCGCAGGCGGCAGGCATTGCTGTAGGCGATGTGCTCCTGGCGTTGAACCATAAGCCGGTGCGCGACATTCTCGATTATCATTACGAGGAAGAGGATGCACAGGTCGCTGTAACGGTGCGACGTGCGGATGGTTCGACGGTTGATTTGACGATTGAAAAGGACGAGGGAGAAGAGCTCGGTCTTGTCTTCGCAGAGTCGCTGATGGACGATTATCAGTCGTGTAGAAACGGCTGTATCTTTTGTTTTATCGATCAGATGCCGCCAGGGATGCGCGACACGCTGTATTTCAAGGATGACGACACGAGATTGTCCTTCTTGCAGGGCAATTACGTGACACTTACGAACATTAGTGAGGAGGAGCTGGAGCGCATTTGCTATTACAAGCTTTCTCCGATGAACATATCGGTTCATACGATGAATCCGGAGCTTCGTTGCAAGATGCTGAACAACCGATTTGCGGGTGAGATTACGCGCAAGCTGAGGCGTCTGAAGGAAGCGGGCATTACGATGAACGGTCAGATTGTGCTTGTAAAGGGCGTCAACGACGGCGAGGAGCTGGAGCAAACGATTCACGATTTGACGGAGTTTCTGCCGAATATGCAGAGCTTGAGTGTGGTGCCGGTCGGTATTACGAAATATCGTGACGGACTGTACCCGCTTGAACCGTTTGGCAAAGAGGATGCGAAGCAGGTGCTTGAGCGAATTCATCGCTGGCAGGCAATCTGTATGCAGCATTTTGATACGCGATTCGTATATGCGAGCGACGAATGGTACATTCTTGCCGGTGAGGAGCTTCCGAGCGAGGAAGCGTATGAGGGGTATCTTCAGCTTGAAAATGGCGTCGGTATGGTACGCTCGCTCGTGACCGAGGTGGAGGAATCGCTTGCGGATATCGTGGGCGATGACCGCGTGCGCAGCATTTCCGTTGTGACCGCAGAGCTGGCCTCTCCGTACATCCATCGTCTGTGTGAGGCGGTAACGCGCGTATTCCCGAATATTCATATTGATGTGCATACGATACGCAACGATTTCTTCGGTGAGACGATTACGGTGTCGGGCTTGTTGACCGGACAGGATATCATTGCACAGCTGACGGGCAAGAAGCTCGGAGAACGATTGCTCCTTCCCGTGAATCTGCTTCGTAGCGGCGAGGATGTTTTGCTCGACGATATTTCCGTGCGTGACATTGAAAATGCTTTACAAACGAGGGTCCGTATTGTACAATCTATGGGACAAGACTTTGTAGACGCGATGTTAGAGTAGACAGGTGTCTGTATTGTTACAGGCACGTTAGGAGAGAGAAAGATTATGAGTAAACCGATTGTTGCTATAGTTGGTCGTCCGAACGTTGGAAAGTCGACGCTTTTCAATGCCTTGGCCGGCGAACGAATCAGCATTGTAAAGGATACTCCGGGCGTAACGAGAGACCGCATCTATGCGGATGTTACGTGGCTGAATTATTCCTTTACGATGGTAGATACCGGTGGTATTGAGCCGGAGAGCAAGGATGCGATGCTGCGTCACATGCGTGAGCAGGCGGAGATTGCAATTGCTTCTGCGGATGTTATCGTATTTTTGGTTGATGTACGTCAGGGCTTAGTCGATGCGGACAATAAGGTGGCGGATATGGTGCGCCGTTCCGGAAAGCCGGTCATTTTGGCGGTGAACAAGGTGGATAGCTTTGAGAAGTTCATGCCGGACGTATATGAATTTTATAATTTGGGACTCGGCGATCCGTTCCCGATTTCGGCGGTTTCCATGCTCGGCTTCGGCGATTTGCTCGACGAGGTTGTTAAGCTGTTTCCGGAAGGTGCACTGGAAGAGGTGGAGGATACGAGACCTCGTATTGCGATTGTCGGCAAGCCGAACGTAGGAAAGTCGTCTATCGTCAATCGTTTGCTCGGTGAGAACCGTGTTATCGTATCGGATATCGCGGGAACGACGAGAGATGCCGTGGATACGACCGTGAAGTACAACGGTAAGGAATATGTCTTTATCGATACAGCCGGTCTTCGCAGAAAGAGCAAGATCAAGGAAGAGCTTGAGCGCTTTAGTATCATTCGTACCGTCAGTGCGGTAGAGCGTGCGGATGTTGCCGTTATCGTTATCGATGCCGGCGAGGGCGTTACGGAGCAGGATGCTAAGATTGCGGGAATCGCACACGATCGCGGCAAGGGTATTATCGTGGCCGTGAACAAGTGGGATTCGATTGAAAAGGACGATAAGACGATTTATCGTCATCAGGAGCGCGTGCGCGAGATTTTGTCCTTCATGCCGTATGCGGATATCATCTTTATTTCGGCATTGACCGGACAGCGTATGACGAAGCTGTTTGATGAGATTGAGAAGGTCATCGAGAACCAGAATAAGCGTATCGGTACCGGTGTCCTGAACGAGATTATGATGGAGGCTACGACCTTGCAGCAGCCGCCGTCGGATAAGGGTAAGCGTCTGAAGCTGTACTACATTACGCAGGTTTCCGTGAAGCCGCCGACCTTTGTTATCTTCGTGAATGACAAGGAATTGATGCACTTTTCCTATACGAGATATATTGAGAACAAGATCCGCGAGGCATTTGGCTTCGACGGCACGTCGCTGAAGTTTATTATTCGAGAGAGACGTGAAGACAAATAACGAAATGAGGACTGTTTTGAGATGACGATAAAGGTGATTCTTTGCTTGCTTGTCGGCTACTTTTGCGGTGCATTTTCAACCGCTTATGTGGTAGGTGCAACTAAGCATATGGATATCCGCAATTACGGAAGTGGCAATGCGGGAACGACCAACGCGATTCGTACGCTTGGTAAAAAGCTTGGTTTGCTTGTATTTGCGGGCGACTTTTTGAAGGTGTTGATACCGACTCTGATTGTTCGTTTTGTTGTATTTGGCGGACAGCCGTATGCTCACTTGATGTGCTTGCTTACCGGCCTCGGTGCGGTAATCGGCCATTGCTTCCCGGTGTGGTTGCGTTTTAAGGGCGGAAAGGGCATTGCGGTTACTGCGGGCGCGATGGTTAGCAGTGACGTGATGAATTTGATATTCCTCCCGGCATTTTTCTTGATTGTATTTATCACGAAATACGTATCGCTCGGCTCGATCTTCGTAGTAACGGTATTTCCGATTTTCACGGCTCTTCGTTTTTACGGAGAACCGTACTATTGGCAGATGATTGTCGTATGCTGCTTGTATACGATTTCGGGCATTTACATGCATCGTGCGAATATTAAGCGTCTTATGAACGGAACCGAGAACAAGATCGGTCACCGTGTGAAGATAGAGGAGAGTACGGACAATAATTCAGCGGCTGACGCGGAAGGGGATTGTAATGAGTAAGATTAGTGTTTTAGGTGCGGGAACGTGGGGAACCGCATTGGCAATACAGTTAGCGGCAAATGCTCACGAGGTGACGCTTTGGTCTGCGCTTGAGCGCGAGATTACGTTGCTTTCGGCAGACCGTACGAAGGTTCCGAACCTTCCCGGTGCGGTACTTTCGGAGAACATTTCTCTGACTACGGATTTGAAAGAGGCATGCACCGATAAGGAGCTGCTTGTATTTGCGGTGGCTTCTCCGTTTGTGCGTGAGACGGCACGCAAGGTTGCTGCATTTGTTCCTGAGGGACAGCGCATTGTGAATGTCGGCAAGGGCATTGAGTCTGCGACGATGATGACCTTGACAGAGATTATCGCGGATGAGATTCCGGGTGCCGATGTTGCGGTTATGTCCGGACCGAGTCACGCGGAAGAGGTTAGCCGCGGAATTCCTACGGTTGTTGTAGTCGGCGCGAAGAATGCGGAGACGGCTACATACATTCAGGAAGCGTTCATGACGGAGTTTTTCCGTATCTACACGAGCGATGATGTGCTCGGCATTGAGCTCGGCGGATCGCTTAAGAACGTTATCGCATTGGCTGCGGGCATTATCGACGGTCTCGGACTCGGAGACAACACGAAGGCAGCCCTTATGACGCGTGGAATCGCCGAAATCAGCCGTTTGGGCGTTAAGATGGGAGGAAGACCGGAGACGTTCTCCGGATTGTCCGGTGTAGGCGATTTGATCGTTACTTGTACGAGTAGCCACAGCCGTAACCACAATGCCGGTTATTTGATCGGTAAGGGCTATACGATGCAGGAAGCAATGGACGAGGTAAAGCAGGTTGTTGAGGGCGTTCATTGTGCGAAGGCCGCACTTGCATTGTCGAAGAAGTTCGAAATTGACATGCCGATTGTTGAAGAGATTAACAGGGTATTGTTCGAAGGCAAGACGGCAAAGGCGGCGCTGAGCGACTTGTTCATGAGAGAGCCCAAGGGCGAGATTTAAGCTTCTCGTAAGAGGCCTAAGGGCGAGATATCGGATTCATCAAGATAGAACGGGATTTCCTGTTCTATCTTTTTTTGTGCCGCATACCCTATAGCGTATCGGTAAGGGGGTAGGACATGAATCAGTATCAACTGTATCAGGATATACAAGCAAGAACCGGTGGCGAGGTGTATATGGCCGTAGTAGGCCCTGTGCGAACCGGAAAATCCACATTTGTACGCAGACTGATGGAAATGCTCGTATTTCCGAACATTTCGGACCAAGACGCGGCAGAGCTGACGGACCAGCTTCCCGTCAGCGGCTCCGGAAAGACAATTACGACGGTAGAGCCGAAATTCATACCGAAGCAGGCAGTGACGATCTATCCGGGCGGCGAGGACTCCGGCTTTTCTCTTAAGGTTCGCTTCATTGACTGCGTCGGCTATATGGTGGATGGCGCAAGCGGACATATGGAGGACGGCGAGGAACGCATGGTGCGTACGCCGTGGAGCGAAGACGAAATGCCGTTTTCGAAGGCCGGCGACATCGGAACGGGAAAGGTCATCTTCGAGCATTCGACCATCGGCGTTGTGATGACGACCGACGGTAGCTTCGGAGACATTCTGAGAGAGAATTACGTAGAGGCAGAGGAACGCACGGTACGAGAGCTGAAAAGCACCGGAAAGCCGCATCTGATGATCTTAAATACGAATCGGCCGCTCAGCAAGGAGACAAAGCGTCTGGCTGAGGAGCTGGAGAAAAAGTACGGCATCGTAGTGCTTCCGATGAATTGTGAGCAAATGCGTGCAGAGGACGTGGAAAGACTGTTTGCGTCCGTGCTTCAGGTGTTCCCAATCGGAGAAATCGCATTTTACATGCCGAAATGGATGAGCATTCTTTCCGAGCAGGAGGAGCTTTTGAAGCAGCTTTATGCGGAGGTCGGAGCATTTGTCTCGGAAATGCAGCTCATGCGCGATGTGCGGCCTCATTTTGTTCCGTGCCAGCACGAGAAAATCAAAGGCTTTCGCATTGAGGAGAGCAATCTCCAAAGCGGTCACGTTCGTGTCATGATCGAGATGGAGGAGAGCTGCTACTATGAGATTCTCAGTCGCATCGTCGGTGAGGAGATTACGGACGAATATCGCTTCATGAAGATTCTGAAGGAGCTGTCGCAGATGAAGGGCGAATACGCTAAAATGCAGGATGCGTGGAGCAATGTTCGGCAAACCGGTTATGGCGTCGTAAGCCCGAGACGCGATGAAATCATTCTGGAGGAGCCGGAGCTGATTCATCAGGGAAGTCGCTTCGGCATTAAGATTCGTGCGCTGGCACCGAGCGTTCAGATGATTCGCGCGGAAATTTCCACGGAAATCGCACCGATTGTCGGCAGTGAGGAGCAGGCGCAGGAGCTGATTCAGTATATGATTTCTCTGCAGAAGGAAAATGCGGAGGCTGTATGGGATACGAACATCTTCGGAAAGACGATGGGCCAGATGGTCGAGGACGGAATTTCGCACAAAATCGAGAGACTTACGGAGGACAGCCAGCGTAAGCTTCAGGAGTCGATGCAGAAGATTATTAACGAAAGCAACGGCGGTTTGGTGTGCTTCATCATCTGAAAAATGTTCTACATCTGTCTTACAAAAATGTTACATGACGATTTGCGCGGAAGGGTGAATGTGAAACGAAAAATGGTCATTCTTCCGCGTGTTTTGTAATGGAATTGGGCAAAATAGTGCCTGAAGTGGCGTGTTTTACACGGTTTCAGGTCAAAAAGGGGTTGACAAAGATATTACGAAATGTTATTATTCGAAATGAAATCGTAACAATTTCGTAATAATTTATGAGGTACAAGCATTACTTATGGGGTTTGTTAAGAAGCATTTAGTCAAAATTGAGATAGTAGTTGCGCTGCTTTTGGTCGGTGTATTGTTCATTCGTTTCGATGGCAAGGCACAGTACGATAACGGCGTAGTGGATTCGCAGCATCGCATTCCGACGGCGATTGTTGTCGGTGATTCGGACGAATCCGGAAAGCCGGGCGACAAAGACGAGGTGAAGGTACAGGTGCTTGGTACGAGCACAAGTGCCGGAAGTCTTTTGGAGGGACTGTTCGGTTCGTCGGATGTGGAGATTTCCGAGGATGCCCTGAATCGTTATGAGGCTGCGCTTGAGTATGACATTCCGGAGAACATCGCATTTGCCAATGTCAACGAGTCGTTGAGTGTTCGTAAGAGCGCGAACGGTGAGAGCGAGCAGATCGGTATTATGTATCCGGGCAATTATTGCATCGTGGAAAGCGTCGACGGAGAGTGGGCGAAGATTACGACCGGTTCCGTTAAGGGCTATTGCCGTGTGAAATACCTGATTCGCGGTGACGAAGCGGTGGAATATGCGAAGCAGCATGTGAAATGCACTGTGAAGACGACCGGAAATGCGAATATTCGTTCCGGCGCAACAACGCAGGAGGACAATATCATTACGACTGTAACACCGGGCAAGGAGTTTTCGGTGACTAACGCGGTTGTATTTTCGAAGGATCCTACGACTCCGTTCTTTGTAGAGATTTCTTATGAGGGCAAGACGGCTTATCTTGCGATGAGTCTTGCAAAGCTCAATTACACCTGGACTGCCGGAAAGACGTACAAGGCTCCGGTAAAGGTAGAGGTTCAGAGTCAGACTACGACGGACAAGAACAATCAGTCGAGCGGTGATAGCACCGGCACGACGGAGACGAAGCCGCAGGGCAATACCTCGGCTATTCGTAGCGAGATTATCGCACAGGCTAAGAAGGCGCTTGGTGTGAAGTATGTATACGGCGGTAACAGCCTCTCAAGCGGTGTGGATTGCTCCGGCTTTGTCCATGCAGTGTTTAAGGCGGCGGGTGCCGATGTCATCTATAGCATGCCTCGTTCGTCGAATCCGATGTCTAAGTCTACTCTCGGAAAGAAGATTACATTTGCCGAGGCGAAGCCGGGCGATTTGATGTTCTACGGAAGCGGCGGAAAGACGACGGTAGACCATGTGGCTATCTACATTGGCGACGGCAAGATTATTCATGCCAGCTCGGTGGACAAGAAGGTGTTGATCGAGGATTGGGATTATCGTATTCCGCTCGTGATTCGCAATTTTATCGGATAATAATCCATTTAAAACAAATACCATATCTCCCTTAGGCTGTGGCTTTTGCCACAGCCTATTTTTGTGCGGAACTTGTTCGTGCATTTGTCTAAGGGGTATGGTATAATGAATTGCGCAGTGAGCTGCCGCAAAATGCATTGAGACGCAAGCTCGTGCAGGATTTCACAGAGGTACTTGGGAGGATGAACGATGACTAAGCCGAAGATGATAATATTCGATTACGGAGATACGCTTTTGTACGAGAAGGGCCGTGACTTTTTGGCCGGAGAACGAGAGGTTTTCAAGCACGTTATTACGAATCGAAGCGGTGCTACGCCGGAGGAGGTTTGTCAGTTCGGCCTTGACTGCTTTGCGGAGTTTCAAAAGGCCAGAAGCCAAGGACTTGAGATTCACGAATGGAACGGCATGAAGCTGAAGTACGAATGGTTCGGAATCGAGCTTGACATTTCGTACGAAGAGGCAGAGCAGATTGTATGGGACATCGCTTCGCCGAAGGGTGTGATGCCGTATGCTTCGGAGATGCTTGATTATTTGCATGAGCAGGGCATTCGCACCGGTGTCATCAGTAACATCGGTTGGTCGGGTCCCGCACTCACGAATCGAATGAATCGCATGTTTCCGAACAATCATTTTGAGTTCGTGTTGACGTCCAGTGAATATGCGTTTCGCAAGCCCAATCCGATGATATTTGAGTTGGCACTTCGCAAAGCCGGGCTTTCGGCAAATGAGGTGTGGTTTTGCGGTGACAATGTGAAGGCCGATGTACACGGTGCCGCAAGTGCCGGAATCTTTCCGGTGTGGTATCAGGGTAAGGCAGAGGACAATCCGTTTTCTTTGAAGGCGCAGGCCGAGCCGGAGGTGGATTTCCTTCGCATTGAGGACTGGAGAGAGTTGATAGAAACGTTGAAGGAGCTGTAGAGCGATGACAAGATACATTCCCGAGCAGATTCGAGCATTTGTCGGTGACATGCCGTACGAGGTGGACGATATGGGATGCTCCGGCGCTGCAGTGCTTACATACGACGAGTACGTCTTAAAGATTGAGGCTTGGAGCGAGAAGTGGGACAAGACGGTGCAAATGATGCGCTGGCTTCAAGACAGACTGCCTTCACCAAAGGTAGTGTGTGCCGTACACGAGGACGATAAAGGGTATTTGCTCATGTCCCGCATTGAGGGAAGGATGGCGGTGGACAAGTATTATCTCGAGCATCCTGTGGAGTTAGCGGAGCATTTGGCCGAAGCGATGCATATGCTTTGGTCTGTGGATATTACGGATTGCCCGCGAGTGCGCGATTTGGATACGGAGCTTGCGGAGGGCGCGTACCGAGTGGAGCAGCATTTGGTTGACGTAGGACGTGCGGAGCCGACGACGTTCGGAGAGAACGGAGAGTTTCGGGACCCCGAGCATTTGCTCGAATGGCTACGCGACAATCGTCCGGAATGTGAGCCGGTGTTGTCCCATGGTGATCTATGCTTGCCCAATGTCTTTTTCAAGGACGGCAAGGTGAGTGGATTTATCGATCTCGGGGATGCCGGAGTCGGCGACCGTTGGAGAGACATCGCGCTTTGCTATCGTAGCTTTAAGCACAACATGGACGGCCCCTTCGGTGATAGAATATATGACGGCTTTACGCCGGAGCTTTTGTTCGAGAAGTTGGGCATCGAACCGAACTGGGAGAAGCTTAGATATTACATACTGTTGGACGAATTGTTTTAAGAAAGGGGTTCCCTATGATCGATTTTTTTGAAGTGGTAAAGGAACGAACAAGCTATCGTGGCGACTATTACGGAGAGAGAATTCCGCGCGGTGATTTGGTGAAGATCATGGAGGCGGGACTTGCGGCTCCGTCCGGCTGTAATCAGCAGACGACTTCTTTGATTGCGGTCGACGACGGAGAGCTTTTGAAGCAGATTAAGAGCCTTTTTCTTCGCCCGATTGCGATGTCGGCACCGGCATTTATCTGCGTGTTGACGAAGGAAACACCGACCTTTAAGGGCAAATCCTATCACGTGCAGGACTATTCCGCCGCGATTCAAAATATGCTTTTGGCCATCAAGGCACTCGGCTATGACAGCTGCTGGTATGAGGGCTATATGACGGACGAGAATCGCATCGGTGATCAGGTCGCAAGAGTACTCGGAGTTCCGGAGGATATGGAGCTCGTATGCATTCTTCCGGTCGGTGTTGCATCACAGGGAACGAGATACGTGGAAAAGAAGCCTTTTGAGGAGCGTGCGTGGTTTAACGGCTACGAGAACAGAGAATAGAAGGATTGATTTTCGGCGCATTTCAAAGTATAATATTTTCGTTGCGTTACAGTGCTTTGGGCAGTCGTATTTCGAAGAACGATTGCAAGGCAAATGCGACGCAAGGAAGAGGATTTTACGCGTGTATTGGAGGAATTTATGAGCTATGAGAACATTTGGCTCGGCTATCCGCTGAGCGATGTGGCATCCGATGAAAGAGTCGATGTATCGGCACTGCCGGAGGATGCGATAAAGGCGAGCATTGAACGCGAGCTTGTGAGCTTTTCGGAGCGGAAGCCGCAGCTTCGTGTTACGTGTCGCACGGACGTGTCGCTTGAGGAAGAGGCGTATCGAATTCGCAAGGATGGCAAGAGCATTGAGATTGTCGGCGGTTCGAACCGTGGCGTGCTGTACGGAGCATTTTCCGTGATATTCAAGGAGCGACGCGGCGTGGAGTGGACGGAAGAGTGCGAGGCACCGACCAATCCGCTTCGTATGCAGAATCATTGGGACAACATGGACGGCAGCATCGAGAGAGGCTATTCCGGCTTGTCATTCTTTTTCAAGGACAAAGAGGTGCTTGTTGACGATCGTACGTGGCAGTACGCAAGACTTTGCGCGAGCGTCGGCATCAACGGTGTTGTGCTGAATAACGTAAATGTGCGAGATAAGGCCACCTGGCTGATTGACGATGAGTATTTGCCGCGAGTGCGTGAGATTGCGGATATCTTTGCCGCATACGGAATTAAGACGTTTCTCAGCGTGAACTTTGCCGCTCCGATGGATATCGGAGGCTTGCCGGTTTCGGACCCGCTTGATGAAGACGTTCGAGCATTTTGGAAGGAACGCGCGGCAATCATCTACAATGCGGTGCCGGGCTTCGGCGGCTTTCTCGTAAAGGCGGATTCGGAGGGACGTCCCGGACCGTTTACATACGGAAGAACGCATGCGGACGGAGCGAATATGCTTGCGGAGGCAATTAAGCCGTATGGCGGAATCGTCATTTGGCGATGCTTTGTATATAACTGCACACAGGATTGGCGCGACACAAAGACGGATCGTGCGAGAGCGGGCTATGATCACTTTGCTCCGCAGGACGGAAGCTTTGCGGACAACGTAATCCTGCAGATCAAAAACGGTCCGATGGACTTTCAGGTGCGTGAGCCCGTATCGCCGTTGTTCGGCGGTATGAAGGCAACCAATCAGATGCTCGAGGTTCAGGCGGCGCAGGAGTACACCGGACAACAGAAGCACGTATGCTATCTCGTTCCTATGTGGAAGACGGTGCTTTCCTTCCGTACCTACATGGATTCGGAAAATGATACCGTTGCGGACATCGTGTCCGGAAGACGTAGCGGCTCTCGCAATTGCGGAATGGCTGCGGTAACGAACACGGGCGATGACGAGAACTGGACCGGTCACGATTTGGTGGCTGTGAACTGGTTTGGCTTCGGACGTCTGGCATGGAATCCGAAGCTGACTGCGGAGAAGATTGCAAAGGAGTGGACCGAGCTTACATTTGGCTCGGATGAGATGTTGAACGAGACGATTGTTCGCATCCTGCTTAGCTCCTATGAGGCGTATGAGAATTATACCTCGCCGCTCGGAATCGGCTGGATGGTGAATCCGAACCATCATTACGGACCGAACGTGGAGGGCTACGAGTACGACCGTTGGGGCACGTATCACCGTGCCAGCTGTAAGGCAATCGGCGTGGATCGTACGACGAAGGGAACGGGCTATGCGGCTCAGTACCACAAGGAGTGGGCAGAGCGCTATGAGAGACCCGAGACGACACCACAGGAGCTGTTGCTTTTCTTCCATCGCTTGCCGTATGATTTTAAGCTCGAGGACGGAAGAACGCTTTTGCAGTACATATACGACACGCATTTCCTCGGTGTAGAGCAGGTAGAAGAGATGCTCGCGGCATTTGAAGGCTGCAAGGGCAGAATCGACGACAAGCGCTACGAGCGAATTCTCGGACGCCTCCGCATTCAGCTGGAGAGTGCTCGTGAATGGCGCGACCGAATCAATACGTATTTCCACCGCATCACCGACATCGATGATGTGCACGGAAGAAAGATATATGACTGATGCATTTACAAAACAAAAAATGATAAGGGGGTACGATTATGGTAACGTACAAAAATCCGATCATTCCGGGCTTTAACCCGGATCCATCCATCTGTAGAGTAGGAGATACTTTTTATCTCGTGACTTCTACGTTCGTGTATTTCCCGGGCGTGCCGATCTACGCAAGCAAGGACCTTGTGCATTGGAAGCAGATCGGCAATGTGTTGGACCGTGAGGACAATCTTCCGCTCGGCAACTTCCGTCACGACGGCGGTATCTATGCACCGACGATTCGTTACAACAACGGAACGTACTACATGATTACGACGAACGTGGATTATCGCGGTAACTTCATCGTAACGGCTACGGATCCCGCAGGTCCGTGGAGTGAGCCGCATTGGCTTGCCGAGGCGTACGGTATTGACCCGAGCATTTTCTTCGATGATGACGGAAAATGCTATTACATCGGCACGAAGAGCGCTCCCGACGAGAAGTACTTCGGCGATAACATCATTTACATTCGCGAGCTCGACCTTGAGAAGTTCCAGCTCGTAGGTGAGGAGTATGTTGTGTGGAAGGGTGCACTTCGCAATTGCGTATGGGCAGAGGGTCCGCACATTTACAAGAGAAACGGCTATTATTACGTTGTCAATGCAGAGGGCGGCACAGGTCCGGAGCATGCGGTTGTTGTAGCACGAAGCAAAAACATCGGAGGCCCTTACGAGGGCTTTAAGGGCAACCCGATCTTCACGCATCGTCATCTCGGTGTGAATTACCCGATTCACGCAGTAGGTCACGCAGACCTCGTAACGGACGAGAACGGCAATTGGTATGCGGTTATGCTCGGTATGCAGAAGCTCGAAGGAGTAACGAATACCGGTCGTGAGACGTTCCTTGCGCAGGTAACTTGGGAAAATGACTGGCCGGTGTTCAACGTAGGCGAGGGCAAGCTGTATGCAACGGGTGAGCTTCCGCTTGAGCCGCACATTTGGACAGACGGTGAGCTTGCGGGAAGAGAAGCGAATACGAATCTGACGTTCCATACAAACAAGCTTCCGATGAGCGTGATGACACTTCACAATCCGAAGGAAGGCATGTATCGCCTTGAGGACGGACAGCTGAAGCTGCATTTCGGTACCGGCGTTATGAATGAGCTGAAGCCGGTGTCCTATCTCGGACTTCGTCAGTCGTCGATGAACTATCGTGTGGATTCGCAGATGTATGCTACGCCTGCGAACGGCGAGGAGGCCGGTATCGTTCTTGTACAAAGCGAGAAGGCAAATGTACAGCTTACCTTGAAGGGAACCGAGGACGGCATGCTGATTCAGGCTGTGAAGTTTGATAAGGCTGTTCCGACCGTGCTTGCATCCGCTCCGGTAGCATGCGGCAAGGTAAGACTTACGATGATTCAAAGAGGACATGAGCTTTGGTATACGGCACTCTCCGAAAACGAAGAGATTCTTTTGGAGGGCAAGCTGACCACGCATTTCCTCAGTACGGAATGGGCCGGCGGCTTTACCGGCTGTACGGTAGGTATGTATGCAACCGCGAATGGTGCGGAGAGCGACAATTATGCTAGCTTCGCATACTTCTCCTATCAGAACATCGGTTAATGTGAGAATATAAGCTAAGTAGCCACATCCCTATGTGCTCGTAAGAGTGATGGGGATGTGTGTGATAGGCAATGTGATTGACGCTGTTCATCGGCGTAAAGGAGTAGCAATTGAAATATGTCGGTATCGCATTTGCCGTTGTAATCGTATTGATTGTGATTACGTATATCAACGAGCAAAAGGCAAAGAAAAACTTACGCGAGAGACTGAGACTTGCTTATGGCAAAGCCCCGAAAAACACGATTAATAGTCTTCGAATGGCATCGCTCGGTTCGTATTTGAATTCGCTGGAGCGTCAGCCGCAGGAGATTGACGAGATTACGTGGAACGACCTAGATATGGACCGCGTGTTTTACGAGCTGAACAGCACGTGCTCTGCGGTCGGCGAAGAGTATTTGTACGCTCTGCTGCATCGACCGGTGTTGGACCGTGAAGAGCTTAAGCGTCGTGAGGCTTTGATCGAGGCGATGGATTCCTCGGAGGAGCTTCGCCTCGACATGCAGATGTCGCTTACGGACATGGGAAAGATGCGTAACATCTCGGTTTACGATTATCTGATGCATTTTTCCGGAGTGCGTGAGGAGAGCAATGCAAAGCATTATCTTGCGCTTGCACTGTACGCGATTTCACTTGCTATGATTCCGTTTCCCGCTACGTCGATGCTCGGTGTGACGTCATTTTTCGTGATTGCGCTTGTGAACATTATTCTCTATTATCGACGCAAGGCCGAGATAGAGCCGTATTTGCTTGTCGTTTCGTTTTTGCTTCGCTGGATTACGCAGATTCGCTTAATGGCGGATAATCGAAGGCAAATGCCCGAAGCGCTCGCGAAGGAGCTGCAGTCGCTGAAAAGCAATGCGGCGCATTTTCGCGGACTTGTGCGAGGTGCAAGACTGTTGGCGCCGACCAGCCCAACGGGAAGCTTGGTCGATATGCTGTTAGACTATTTGCGAATGCTCTTTCACGTAGACCTCATCAAGTTCAATCAGGTGTATCGAATCTTTATGAGCAAGCAAGAACAGCTGCTGGAGCTGTTCGCAGGTACCGGACGGATCGATGCGATGATTTCCGTGGCTTCGTTTCGTGCATACAAGAGGGCTTGGTGTGTACCGACTCTTCATGCGGAGGAGACGGCTTTGCATGCAAAGGATGTGTATCACCCGCTTGTAGAGCAGCCGGTTGTGAACAGCATCGACACGGATGGCCCGGTATTGCTGACCGGTTCCAATGCGTCCGGAAAGTCTACGTTCCTAAAGACGATTGCACTGAACGCCATCTTTGCACAGACGATTCATACGGTGCTTGCAGCCGAATACGAGGCGGGCTATTATCGTATTCTTTCGTCGATGGCGCTACGTGACGATATTGAGGCTAAGGAAAGCTATTATATTGTCGAGATTCGTTCGTTGAAGCGCATCTTGGATGCGGCGGAGGGCGACATTCCCGTGTTGTGCTTTGTGGACGAGGTGCTCAGAGGTACGAATACGGCCGAACGAATTGCGGCGTCGACGCAGATATTGCGTCATCTGGCAAATGCGGGTGTGCTTTGCTTTGCGGCAACGCATGATTTGGAGCTGACGACGTTGTTGGGACGTGAGTTTGAGAATTACCATTTTAGCGAGCAGGTGACTCCGGAGGGCGTTGTATTCGATTACCGCCTGAAGGATGGCAAGGCGACGTCACGAAATGCGATTCGACTGCTCGACATGATGGGATATCCGAAGCAATTGATAGAAGGCTCGCTGGAGGCGGTGGAGCATTTTCTTACGACGGGAGAATGGAAGCATGAAGGTTAGTATCTTTACGGATGGAGCGGCAAGAGGAAACCCGGACGGACCGGGTGGCTACGGCGCGGTTGTGCAGTACACGGACTCGAATGGCTTATTGCATGAACGTGAATATTCGCGCGGCTATGAGAAGACAACGAACAACCGCATGGAGCTTATGGCGGCGATTGTCGGCTTGGAGGCGCTCATTCGCCCTTGCGAGGTGACGCTGTACTCCGATTCGCAATACGTAGTGAAGGCATTTAACGAGCATTGGATTGACGGCTGGTTGGCGAAGGGCTGGAAGAACAGCAAGCGCGAGCCGGTGAAGAACAAAGAGCTTTGGTTGCGTTTGTTGGAGGCAATGAAGCCTCACCAAGTGACCTTTGTCTGGGTGAAGGGACATGACGGTCATCCGGAAAATGAGCGATGTGACCGATTGGCTACGGCGGCTGCCGATGGCGATGCGCTGAGCAAGGACGACGGTCTGGATTGCAGAGAATAACGAAAGAACAAGCGAGAAGGGAAGTAAAGCACGATGGCACAGATTACGCCGATGATGCAGCATTATATCGATACAAAGCAGAAGTACAAGGATTGTATTCTGTTTTATCGTCTGGGCGATTTCTACGAGATGTTTTTTGAGGATGCGCAGGTCGTTTCGCGCGAGCTGGAGCTCACATTGACGGGAAAGAGCTGCGGACTTGAGGAGCGCGCACCGATGTGTGGTGTGCCGTTTCATGCTGCGGATACGTATATTTCGCGACTTGTGGATCGAGGCTACCGCGTTGCCATCTGTGAGCAGGTGGAGGACCCGAAGCTTGCAAAGGGCATGGTAAAGAGAGAGGTTGTTCGTGTTGTTACGCCCGGTACAAATCTGTCTCCGCAGAGCTTGGATGAGACGAAGAACAATTATCTCATGGGAATTCTGTGGGTGGACGATGCCTTTGGCATTTCGACGATTGATGTGTCCACCGGCGATTATTTTGTAACCGAGGTGCGAGACATCCGAAAGGTGCTTGACGAGGTTACGAAGTTCGCACCGGTTGAAATCGTGTGCAATCCCGCATTTTTCATGTCCGGAGTCGATGTGGAGGATTTGAAAAATCGTCTCGGAATTACGATTACCTCTCTTGAGGATTGGTTGTACGACGGAAAGAATTGCGAAAAGGCTTTGAAGGAGCATTTTCATGTCGGTAGTCTGTTCGGAATCGGACTCGGCGATATGGAGGTCGGTTCGTTGGCGGCAGGAGCGGTGCTCAATTACCTCTACGATACGCAGAAGACATCGCTTGCACATATTACGGAGGTTAGACCGTATACGACCGGCAAATATATGATCATCGACAGCTCGACGAGAAGAAATCTCGAGCTCTGCGAGACGCTTCGCGAAAAGCAGAAGAGAGGTTCGCTGCTTTGGGTTTTGGACAAGACAAAGACGGCGATGGGCGCGCGTATGCTTCGACTCTTTTTGGAGCAGCCGCTTCTCGATGTTACGGAGATTCGCAAGCGTCAGACGGCCATCGGTGAGTTGAATGAGAATTTGATGACGCGCGAGGAGCTGCGAGAGTATCTCAACGCAATCTACGACTTGGAGCGATTGATTTGTCGCGTAAGCTACCAAAGTGCAAATCCGAGAGATTTGATTGCATTTTCCTCGTCACTTGCTATGCTTCCGCCGATTAAGTTTTTGTTGAAGGATTTTCATAGCACGTTGATTCGCGAGGAGGTTGCCGACCTGGATCCGCTGAGCGATTTGCAGGCGTTGATTGATGCATCGATTGCGCCGGAGCCGCCGATCAGCGTCAAAGAGGGCGGTATCATTCGCGAGGGCTATAACGAGGAGGTCGATCGACTTCGCCAGGCCAAGACGAGCGGTAAGCAGTGGCTTGCCGAGCTGGAGGCGAGGGAGCGTGAGGCGACCGGAATCAAGAATCTGAAGATTAAGTTTAACCGCGTGTTCGGCTATTATCTCGAGGTAACGAATTCGTTCAAGGAGCTTGTGCCGGACAGCTGGATGCGTAAGCAGACGTTGGCAAATGCGGAGAGATATACGACTCCCGAGCTGAAAGAGCTTGAGGATACGATTTTGAATGCGGAGGACAAGCTGTTCTCGCTGGAGTATCATTTGTTTGCGGATATTCGTGAGAAGATTTCGCTTGAGGTCAACCGAATTCAGCGTACGGCCAAGTCCATTGCGCTTATCGACGCACTCGCATCGCTTGCATACGTTGCCGAGCACAATCGTTTTGTATGCCCGACCGTTGATAAGAGTGGCGAGATTCACATTATAGACGGACGTCACCCGGTAGTCGAGCAGATGATTCCCGGCAAGCTGTTCGTTGCAAATGATACGACGCTCGACAATAAGGCGAACCGTATCGGAATCATTACCGGACCGAATATGGCGGGTAAATCTACTTACATGCGTCAGACGGCGTTAATCGTCCTGATGGCTCAGATCGGAAGCTACGTTCCCGCAAAGGAAGCGAAGATCGGCATCGTCGATCGTATCTTCACGCGAGTAGGCGCATCGGATGATTTGGCCAGCGGACAAAGTACGTTTATGGTCGAGATGACCGAGGTGGCGAACATTTTGCGAAATGCGACGAAGAACAGCCTACTCATTCTCGACGAGATCGGTAGAGGAACCAGTACCTTTGACGGTCTTGCTATCGCTTGGGCGGTTATTGAACACGTTGCGAATCCGAAGCTGATCGGAGCGAAGACGTTGTTCGCGACGCATTATCACGAGCTGACCGAGCTCGAAGGTAAGCTCGAGGGTGTGAGCAACTACTGCATCGCGGTGAAGGAGCAGGGAGAGGACATCATCTTCCTTCGAAAGATCATTCGCGGAGGTGCGGATAAGAGCTACGGCATTCAGGTTGCGCGCTTGGCCGGTGTGCCGGATCCCGTGCTTGCGCGTGCTAGGGAGATCGTCAACGAGCTTGTTAGCAATGACATTGCAGGTAAGGCAAGAGACATCGCGGAGGATAGCATGAATCGAAAGGAGCCGAAGCGTGGTGCAAGCACTGCGAAGGAGGCACCGGAAGGACAGCTTTCCTTGTTCGGAGCGATGGACTACAGTGCCATTGTAGAGCAGATTCGAGGCTACAATCTGACCAACATGACGCCGATCGATGCGTTGAATCAGCTGTATCAT
>JAZODS010000037.1:0-27550 GCA_045597165.1 Lachnospiraceae bacterium
TAATCTTCAGACAGCTGTAAATGCTACCAAGAAGGAAGGCGGCCATGCTCAGATCGCTCTTTGCTACACCCTTGGTGATGCATATACGCTTGAGTACTGGGAGAAGACTGCTAAGGCTATCGAGGAGATGGGTGCAGACTCTATCTGTATCAAGGATATGGCAGGCTTGTTGGTTCCTTACGAGGCAGATAAGCTTGTATCCGCTTTGAAGGCTGGTTCTTCCCTTCCGATTCAGCTTCATACGCATTATACTTCCGGTGTTGGCTCAATGACCTACCTTAAGGCAGTTGAGGCAGGCTGCGACATCGTAGACTGTGCGATTTCTCCTTTGGCACTCGGTACTTCTCAGCCGGCAACCGAGGTTATGGTTGAGACCTTTAAGGGTACACCTTACGATACCGGTTTGGATCAGAACCTTCTTGCTGAGATTGCAGAGCATTTCCGTCCCTACAGAGAGGAAGTTCTTAAGAGCGGTCTCTTGAACCCGAAGGTACTCGGTGTTGATATTAAGACTCTGTTGTATCAGGTACCGGGCGGTATGCTCAGTAACTTGGTATCTCAGCTTAAGGAAGCTAAGGCTGAGGATAAGTATATGGACGTTCTTGCTGAGATCCCGAGAGTACGTAAGGATTTCGGTGAGCCGCCGTTGGTAACTCCGTCCTCTCAGATCGTAGGAACTCAGGCAGTTCTTAACGTACTGCAGGGCGAGCGTTACAAGATGGTAACGAAGGAGTCTAAGAAGATTCTCTCCGGTGAGTTCGGTCAGACGATTAAGCCGTTTGATCCCGAAGTTCAAAAGAAGTGTATCGGCGATGTAGAGCCGATCACCTGCAGACCGGCAGACTTGATTCCTCCGCAGCTTGATAAGTTCCGCGAGGAGTGTAAGGAATGGATCCAGCAGGACGAGGATGTATTGTCCTACGCACTGTTCCCGCAGGTAGCAACTGATTTCTTCAAGTATCGTCAGGCACAGCAGACGCAGGTTGATGTGGCTGCAGCAGATGTTGCAAATCAGGCATATCCGGTATAATGACAATAAAAAAGGCCGATTCGGATTCGTTCCGAATCGGCTTTTTTTGTGTCGGTGATGGCTCGCGTAGCGAGCAGTGATAGGCGCAGCAAAGCAGCGCCGGTGGTAGTGCAGCTGAAGCAACGCCGGTGATAATCAGGAATTTCGCTTGCTACCACTGCAGCGCTTCACGCTGCTA
Organism: Lachnospiraceae bacterium; assembly: GCA_045597165.1. Classification (GTDB taxonomy): domain Bacteria; phylum Bacillota; class Clostridia; order Lachnospirales; family Lachnospiraceae; genus ISDg. The sequence goes on from JAZODS010000037.1 coordinate 1,209, forward strand.
ACACCGTGGCCGCAGGCCACTAACACCGTCGGCTCTGCCGACTATCACCGCGCCGTCAGGCGCTATCACTGCAGCGCTCTGCGCTGCCATCACTCCTCCCTCGGTCTTAGCGGGTACCGAAACAACGCAAGAATCGCCAGATAGCATGCAACGTATAGGATGGCAAGCAGGAGCATTTGTATAAGCAAGAGGCTTCCGGCACCGTGCAATGTGAAGTCGACGAGGCGTGCGAAGAACGGAAGAATCAATGCGGTTGCCAGAAGCGGTTTGCCGAGTGCGGTCCACCAGCCACAAAATACAATTCGGTTCTTGCGGAGTGCGGCGAGGCTTAAAAGGACAGACAATAGAATGTCGCAACCCAGTGCAAGAAAGAAACCGTTTAGGCCGAGCTTCGGGATGAAGATTGCGACGAGGACGAGTCTCAGGGAAGAACTGATGACGGCATTTCGAAAGGTGGTGGCGGTCTTTCCGAGCCCATTTAGCACGCTGACAATCGTTTGCCCCATATAGAGCAGCGGACAGAAAAATGCGAGTATCTGTAGGCTTCGTCCGGCCTCCGCGCTGCCAAAGACAAGCTTGCATAGCTGCGGTCCAACCAGGAAGAACAGACCCATGAAGAGAAAGCCCATTAGGGTCGTGTAGCGGATGGTCAGCGCCGTGGCGGTGCACATGGAGCGGTTGTCGTCTCGGGCATTTGCCTCGGCGATTGTCGGAAGCAGAAGGATGGAAAGTGCGCTCGTGAGTGCCATCGGGAAAAACAAAAACGGCATTGCCATACCGGTTAGGATGCCGAGGGCGGCGAGCGCTTGCGAGTGGGTCATGCCATTTCGCTCAAGCAACGACGGAAGCAAGACGGTTTCGTAGCTATGTAGCATATTTAAGACTAGGTGGTTGGCCGTTAAAGGGATGGCTAGTCGCAGTAACGGTCGATAGTATTGCGGATTGGCATTTGTGCGTGGGATGTTCTCCTGAGACGCTTCGCCGCGCTCTGTCAAAAAAAACAAGAGTATCGTGCAGATTGCAGAGATGATTTCGCCGACAACGATACCGAAGATGGCAAGCTCGCAGCTGATCGTTTCCGCAATCACAAAGGTTGAGAAGATCGTGCCGGTGGAGAGTAGGACAAAGAAAATGCGGCTCAGCTGCTCGAGAAGCTGTGCGGTTGCGGGAACGCTAGTCTTTCGACAACCGTAAAAATAGCCGTTGCAGCAGGCAGTAACGGCGCAGAAGGGAAACATTAGGCTGACAATCTGAAGGGGGCGTTTCGTACCCGGTTCGGCCAAAATATGAGTTGCAATTTGGCCGGATAATGCATACAATGCAATTGTAAGTAGGAGAGCAAGCAAGACCGACAAAAGCATTCCGTTCAATAGGATTCGTCGTGCTTGGCGAGAGCCGTCCTTCTTCGAGCTTTGCTCGGCAACGAGGCCGCTGATGGCGGTTTGAATGCCCGAGGCATAGACAGTAAAGCACATACCGTATACCGGCGCGATTAGCTGATACAAGCCGAGTCGCTCGGGAGCCATGTGATGTGCCAAAAAGATTCTATAAAAGAAGCCGAGAATCCGAGTGAGGAAGCCGGCTAAGGTCAATATGATGGTACCGCGAATAATCGTATGTTTCATAGAAGCTTCCGAGCATTTTGCCACAGTATATGCGCAAAACGTGAGAAATTGCGGAAAATGAGAAACGAATTTTTCGGCGCGGAATAGGATAATAGAAAGAATGAGGATGGACGAATATGAGCATTTATCTGGATAATGCCGCAACCGCACGAACCAGACCGGAAGTGGTCGAGGCGATGCTGCCGTATTTTTCGGAGCAGTACGGGAATCCGTCGAGCCTGCACGAATACGGGCTGAACGGGAAGAAGGCTATGCAAGAGGCGCGTGCCAGAATTGCCGAGCTGCTTGGCTGCGGCGCACACGAGATTTGTTTTACCTCGGGCGGTACCGAAGCGGACAATATGGCCATTAAGGGCTTTTGCGAGGCAAATGCGGCAAAGGGCAAGCACATCATCACTTCGGCGGTGGAGCATCACGCCGTGCTGCATACGTGTCAGTACATGGAGCGACACGGGTACACGGTGACGTACCTGCCGGTAGACGACAACGGTTTGATTTCGCTTCAGCAGCTGGAGCGTGCGATTCGACCGGACACGGTGCTGATCAGTATTATGTATGCAAATAACGAGATCGGTACGATTATGCCGATTCGTGAGATCGGAGCGATTGCAAAGGCGCACGGTGTAGCATTTCACTGTGATGCGGTACAGGCTATCGGTCATTGTCGTATTGTGCCGAAGGAGCTTGGAATTACGATGCTCAGCATGAGCGGCCACAAAATCGGAGGTCCGAAGGGTGTCGGCTTTTTGTACGTAGAGGACGGCACACGAATGGAGTCGATTCTGCACGGTGGCGCACAGGAAAAACGGTGGCGCGCCGGCACGGAAAATGTTCCGGGTATCATCGGTCTCGCCAAAGCGATGGAGTGCGCATATGCGAGTATGTCTCAGACGGAGAAGCATTTGAAACAGTTGTCTGAGCATTTGAGAAATCGTGTTCTGCAGGAAATTCCGTGTGTGAGAATCAACGGTGTGAACCGATTTGATATCGAAGAGGGCAAGAGACTTCGCGGAAATCTGAGCTTCAGCTTCGCATACGTAGAAGCGAGCTCGTTGTTAGTCTTTCTCGATATGGAGGGCGTTCATTGCTCGGGTGGCTCGGCTTGCACCTCGGCGTCTAGCAAGCCGTCGCACGTGTTGGAGGCAATCGGCTTACCGGACGGACTTGTGAAGGGCACCATCCGCATTACGTTATCGGAGGATAACACCATGGCGGAGATGGATTTTGTCGCAGAGGCTTTGAAGAAAAATGTTGCAAAGCTTCGCGAGATGAATCCCGAATATCGCAGTAGAAATCGAGGTCCGCATCGTTTCCCGATGCGTTAATGGCTTATTTCATATTACCGTTCGCGGGATTGTCAAGAAGGCGACCGCTCTTAGTAAATCGAGAGCCGTGGCACGGACAGTCCCAGGAGTGTTCCGAACGATTCCACTTTAAAGCGCAGCCCAGATGTGGGCAGCGCTTTTTTGTTGGCGTCAAAAGATTGACGGTCGACTCGCCCAGATTGACAAAGAGCTGCTTCGTAAGGATGCTTCGTGACGGAGAAAACACCTCTGCATAAGCATTTTTCTTACCGGTCAGCAAATCGCTTAGCAGCATCGCGGCTACCATGGAGCCGGTCATTCCCCATTTGTTAAAGCCGGTCGCAGTGTAGATGCCCTTTGTGCTAGCGGAGTACGGACCTATATACGGGACGTCGTCGAGGCTCATGCAATCCTGCGTTGCGTAGCGGTAGGCAATGCTTGCGTCTGGGTAATAGCACTGTGCCGTGCGTAGAAGCTCCTCGTAACCGCCACCCTTTTTACCGGTACGATGCGAACCGCCGCCGAGCAAAAGCAAGTCGCCGTAGTCTCGAAAGGAGAGACCGCATTTGCTTTCATCTACGTACATTCCGTTCACCTTCGGAGCGCCGGAAAGTCCGAGGACATAGGAGCGATGCTGGTACAGCTTTATGAAATAGCTTCCGTGCTTGTTCAGCATAGGAAAATGCGTTGCAATCACCAGTTTCTTCGCGTGAATCTTGGCGTGCTCGGTTCGCGCAGTCGTTCCGACCAGCTCACGCACAAAGGTGTGCTCGTAGATGTTCAGTCCGGTGGTGATGTGGGCGAGAAATTTCAGCGGGTGAAATTGCGCTTGGTCCGGGAAGCAAACCGCACCGGCGGTGCGAATCGGAAGCGGTAGCTTTTCGTGAAAATGCGCCGGATATCCGAGCTTCTCAAGCGCGTGCATCTCGTCCTCGGCTTTTGGACGGTCGGTTAGAGTATACACGTAGTTGTCGCGGACCTCGTAGTCGCAATCGATTGATTTGCAAAGGGTGGCGTATTGCTCGAACGCGTCCATATTGGCGCGGAGGTAGGCAAGCGCGTATTCTTTGCCCTTTGTCTTGAGAAGCCGGCTGTAGAGAAAGCCGTGCTGGTAAGTAATCTTTGCGGTCGTGTTTCCGGTTGTGTGACTGCAAATGCGGTCCTTTTCCACAAGTACATATGGCACGCCGCACCTCTCTAAATGCCAAGCGGTCAATAGGCCGACAATGCCACCGCCGACGATGAGAACGTCGGTTGATATGTCGTGTGTCAGGGAAGGGAAGGAGGGGAGTGATACTTCGGAGCGCCATACGGAATCGGACATAAAAACACCTGCTTTCTATGCGAAAGCAGGCGTGAATCGGTTTATGAATATGGATTGCTGCCTCCGCATCGGATTGGCACTAGCATGTGCAAATGCGGGCGCATTTATACGGAGCAGCCCTCGACGGAGGAGGCTATGGAAGTCTATCGCCGGCGTACCTCGTCGAGACCGCATCAGTCGTCCAGTCGATGAAAGCTCGGACGCTGTTCGGCAAAGGTCGTGTAGTAGCGGTAGCCAAGCGACTGAAGCAGCTCGGCGGTTCGCTCGAATTCATAGGCAAGATGCTCCGGCATATGAGCGTCGGAACCGATGGTCAGAATCTCTCCGCCCAATGCAAGGTATTCCTTCAAGGCGAACAGTCCGGGGTGCGGAGCGTTAAGGCCTCTTCGCAGGCTGTTGGTGTTGACTTCGATGCCTTTTCCGCGCGCAATCAATGCGCGAAGCGTTTCGTGAAGCACTTCCTTGTACAGGGCTTCGGAAACCTTGCCGCCATCCGGTATGTAGCGAAGAACGTAATCGAGATGTCCGAACACCTGAAAGCCATCGTATTCCGTGGCGTTGAAGAGATTCGCCTCAAAGTAGCGAAGAACACCCTCTTCGTTGCCCTGCTCCCAGTAGTCACGATAATACGGGTCTGTGTTCTGCAAGCAGTGCGTCGAGCCGATAACAAAATCAAATGGATAGGAGCGCAGAAGCTCGTCGTAGCGGCTACGCATCTGCTCATAAAGCTCCGGCTCGTTGCGCAAGCCAAGCTCAACGCCGATTCGCAAATCAATCTTACCGCGGTAGGCTTCCTTAAGGCGAGTGAACGTATCGAAATAGTGCGTCGGGTCAAATACGAATTCCCCCGGCTCGCCCGGATAGTCATAATCCATGTGATCGGTAATGCACAGGGTGCGCAGTCCCCTTGCGATAGCGCCATCGATCATGCTCTCCGGCGCCGCCTTAGAGTCCGTGGAAAATGCGGTGTGTGTATGAAAATCTGAACGTATCATAACAGTTCCTTTCGTGTTGTAAGGTAAATGCATCACGCGAGGCCAATTGCCGCACGTAATGATGAGGTGTCGACCGGAATCAATCCTCGATGAGCGTCAGCGATTTTGCAATCTCCGGCGTCGCGATGAGAGAGTAGTTTGTGTAGTACACAACAAATCCGGGCTTTGCACCGGACGGCTTCTTTACATTTCGGCGCTCGAGATAATCGACCTCGACCTTGCCGGACGTTCGATTTTTCGAATAGTATGCTGCAAGGGAGCCTGCAATCTCGTACACGTGATCCGGCACTTCCTCACCGCCGGTACGCAGCAGTACGTGCGAGCCGGGAATGCCCTTGGCGTGGAACCACCAGTCGCTGCCGGAAGCCACTCGGAACGTGAGCTCGTCATTTTGATAATTGTTCTTTCCGACGAAGATATCAAAGCCTTCCTCGGTACGATAGTGATACGGCTTGCTCGCGTCGCCGCGTCGTTTTTTGTTCGCGGACGAAGCGTCCTTTTTGAAACGGATGTAACCGAAGTCGGTCAACTCGCGGCGGATGTCAGCAAGGTCTGCCTCGGTCTGTGCATATTCGAGAGATTCGCGTATCGACTCGAGGTGAGCAAGCTCCTCCTCACTGGAAATGAGGTGCGTCTCAAGCGATTCGGCGGTTCGTTTGAGCTTCGTATAGCGCTCGAAATACCGCTTCGCATTTTCCATGGCGGAAAGCGTCTCGTCGAGAGGAATGGTTATCTCCTTGTCGTCATAGTAATTGGTACAGGTCAGCTCCTTCGCACCGGGCGTCGCAGCGTAGCCGTACGTAGTCAGCAGCTCGCCGTAGACGCGGTAGCGGTCCTTCTTCTCGGTATCGGAAAGCTGTTTGCGTTGCAGCTCGAGCTTCTTGGCGGTACGCTCTATGGCTGTCTGCACGGTACGACGCAGCTCGGACGACTTCTGCCGAATGCGGGTACGAGCCTCCTTCTCGCGATAATATTGCAGCAGGACGGTACTCATATCGTCATACGGTGCCGCAACATAACCGTCGTAGTGTGTATAGCAGGTCAGCGGAAATGCCGCAAATTCAATCGGTTCCTCGTCCTTCAGTATGATGCACGGATGGAAATCCGCAGTCTGAAGTCTGTCCTTCAGTTCGGAAAATGCCTTAACGAGCAACGCCATATTCTCAGCCGTCTGGGCGGAGGCGGGGAGCGACGGATCGCAACCGCTTTGGTGGCACAGCTCATTTGCAAGCACGGGGCTGACGCCGACAAATGCTTGATAAATGCTCTTGGAAAGCTCCATCGGATAAGATGCCAAGAGGGAGGGTAGCTCCTCGGGCGAGGTGGTGAGCACAGAGTGCTTTTCCGTCGTCTGCGGTATAAAGTATTTGCGGCCGGGCAATACTTCACGCACGGAGCTTACGAAGGAGGAAACGCGCTTGATGCTGTCGACGATCGTCATGTCCTCATCGCAAAAGATGAGGTTGCTGTGCTTGCCCATCAGCTCGACCATAAGCCATTTGATTCGGGTGTCGCCGAGCTCGTCGAGATGCTCGACCTTGATGCGGATGACACGTTCCAAATCGGGCTGTGAAATCTCAAGGATACGGGCACTGTTCAAATGCTTTCGAAGGAGCATGCAAAAATTCGGCGCAGTGAGTGGCGCCGTTTTTGAAGTGTCCGTAATGCAAGCCATCGGAAGAGAAGCACTCACCGAAAGCTGCAAGCGGTACGTATCGTAATTCTTGATTGTAAGCAAAAGCTCGTCGTGTTCGGGCTGACTGATCTTTGTGATTCGTCCGCCGACTAAGAGCCGATTCCATTCGTGTACTAAGCAGGACACGGTGATACCATCGAAAGCCATAAAAAATCCTCCATTCGTAGGAGAGTATAACACAATTCATTTGACAATACCATGCCATTTCTTTATAATTATACTGATTGTTTATATTTCAATCGGAATGGAGTTTAGAATGTTACGTAATTTAGAACGGAAGTTTGGAAAGTATGCCATTGTCGGCTTGATGCGATATGTAATAGCACTGTATGTGTTGGGATTTCTCATTGGAATGTTCTCACCGAATTTTTATGCCGATTTTCTTATGCTGGACATCGATAAGGTGTTGCAGGGCCAGGTGTGGCGTCTGGTGACGTTTTTGATACAGCCGATCGAATACAATGTGTTTTTCCTATTCATCTCGCTGTACCTGTATTACACGATCGGATCCAGCTTGGAGGCACGCTGGGGAAGCTTCCGATTCAATTTGTTTTACTTTTCGGGCATCTTTTTCAATGTGCTCGCAACGGTAATCGGTTACATTGTGACACGTACGATGAGCGGTTACGGAGTGTCGTTCCCGTTTGGCTTGGATGCGCTGAACATGTCGCTTTTTCTTGCATTTGCGGTGGAATACAGTGAGGTACGATTGCTAGTGTTCTTTATCATACCGATTAAGATGAAGTATCTCGGCGTGTTCTATGGCGCAGTGATAGCATACGATATCATCTCGCTCGTGGTAGCGAACGATCCGCTTACTATTTGGTTTGCAGTCGCTTACTTTGTAACGTTCCTGAACTTTGTTATATTCTACTTCGCGACGCGAAAATATCGAAAGCAGATGAAGGTGAACAATCTGCGCAGGCGATTTGAGTATCAGCAGAAGATGCGTAATGCACAGGCACAGGGCCCGGTTACGAACGTAGGTGCGCAGAGAGTGATAACGCGACACAAATGTGCTGTGTGCGGCAGAACGGAGTTAGACGGAGACGATTTGGAATTCCGTTTTTGTTCGAAGTGTGAGGGTGACTTCGAATATTGTATGGATCATTTGTATACCCATACGCACGTAGTGCGCGAACGAATGGAACAATAGAAAATTGGTAGACTGGACGAGGTTTGGAATGGCTAAGAATACGAAAGCAGATGACTTTGTAAAGAAGTCGAGAAATAAATACTACCCGCTTGCATGGTTGAATCTCGGAGCGGACATGGACTTTTTGTTCGGAGAGCTGACGGATGTGGCGAATGAAAGCAAGCGCCTTTTCGTAAAGGGCATTGAGGCAGGAGACGAGGAGCTGCTCGGACGCTTCGTGGATGCGGGAGTGCAGGCATTTGCAAAGGACGGCGAGGCTTCGCCCGAGGCAAATGCAAAGGAAGCGCTTATGGCACTTCGAGAGACGATAGTAGGTCGCGTGGATTCCCTGACCGGCTATGTATGTGAGCTTGCAATCTATGAGGATATGCTGAAGCGTCTTCGCAGCAGCTTTCAGACGGACGGCGAGCCGGTAGACGTAGAGAATGCGGCGCGCGAGATTTTGCAGGGCGTGTTTGCGAGCGAGGATCCGATGGTTACGAACCTTCGCCTTCAGCACATGATTTCCTGTTTGCCTGTGCGCATGACGAAAAATCGTTTTTATGATTTGCTTACGCAGAATGTAGCTCGTTACGTGGATTCGGACCCGACGGCTTTGGAGGCATTTCGTTATCGTGTGCTTTCCGCAGCGGCGTTGCGACCGGTTGCTACGTTTGGTTGCTATGCGGAATTGAACGAGGCACTCGGCGAGCTGAGAGGGCTTGAGCCGAATGCTTTGTATGAGGCGGATTGCGATACGTATCTCGAGAAGCTGGAGAGCTATGGCGATGCGCTGGTGCTCGAGCAGGAGTTTTTGGAGTGCTTGGTACGCTGCGTGAACAATCTGTTGACGATTGTGCTTTTGCGCGGTGAGGAGCTTTCCTCTGACAGCAGAAAGGTAGAGGAGACGTTCCTTCCGGTAGTGGAGAGCTTTTTGAGTGCATTTGGCGAATATCTTGCCGGCAGAACGGCAGATATGGACGAGGAAGTGCTGACGACGGCGTATTCCACGGCAGAAGGTCGTATGGAGCGCTTGAGCGAAGAAATCGGTGGACTGGAGTCTATGTTCCAATCGCTGTGCGAGCAGGATGAGGAATGGGCTGCCGGCGAGACGGCGAAGGGCATTTCCCTCGTGATGAGATTGATGTCGACTTCGGACTATGCCGAGCTTACGGATTCCGAACCGGGAGAGCCGCTTACGAAGGATGCGGTAGAGACGGCGACGAAGGAACTTTTGGAGGCATTTGAGCAGTGCTTCGCGGGAAAGAATCGTCGTTATGTGCGTTCGGTAATGTGCTTTGTACTGAGAGAGCTTCCGGTATTTTTCGATTCGAGAACGGACGCTATGAACTATGTGCTGCAGGCACTGCAGAGCTGTAAGAGCAATGCGGAGAAGCGTCTTGCGGTGGATGAGGTAAAGGAGCTTTTTGAGGAGTTGCCATGGTAACGATAAGCAAGAATGTGCAATTCGCTGTGGACGACAAGAAGCTGTGTAAGAGATGGCTTCGCGCGGTGAAGAAGCGCAAGAATGTCTTGGAGCCGGTGTATTGTATTACGTGTGCGAGCCCGCGAATCGGCGTGGCTGAGGTGGAGCCGTTGTATACCGTCGCGATTGAGGCGGAGAAGCGAGACATTCTTGTCGTCGGCCTTGCGGGTACTCGGGATTCGGCCTTCGAGCTTTTGCAGCAGATGCTGCTGCGTACGTATACCGAGACGAACGATTTTGATTTGAGCGCCGTATACGGCGATTAGAAAACGGACGGGAGGAAACGATGATTCAGGTATTGTTACTCATATTGAAAATCCTAGGCATCCTGCTATTGTCGATCCTCGGTCTGATTGTATTGATACTGGCACTTGTGCTGTTTGTTCCGTTCCGATATGAGGTGGAGGCCGATGTGAATCTTCCGCCGGACGGATCGCAGGAGCAAAAGCGAATACACGGAGCGGCAAAGGTGCATTGGCTGTTGCATCTTGTGCAGGTACGGGTTGCCTATTCACAGGAGGGCGGCATGACCCAGGCCTTGCGAATCTTCTTTATACCGATATCGCTCGACAAAAAGAACGCTTCCGAGGAATCCGGTAGTGCGAACGCCGAAGCCGACAATTCGGAAAATGCAGAGTCCGGTGCAGCAGGTGCCGAAGATACGTCGGCAGGCACAGAAGGTAGCGAAAGCGGGGTGTCCGTAACCGAGGAGGAGAGCATTTTACCGGCTGATGGAACGAATTCCGGCGGCGAAACGGTCGACAGTGAGTCCGAACAGACGATGACTACAGACGACGGGGAATCGGGCGGCAACGAGACGACTGAGACTGAAGGAGCGGAGACGTCGGACGCCGATGCATTTGAACCGACTGAGGGAGATAACCCGGAGGCGTCTGAGGCGAAGAAGCCGGGCTTAATACAGAAGGTAAAAGGAAAGATCGAGAAGCTGAAGGGGAAGATCCTAGAGCTTCGTGATACGGCGGCATGTATGCTGGAGCTGTTCTCGAGAAAGAAGGGCTTGGCAGTCGAGTACATCAAAAAGGAAAGTACACAGACAGCGCTGAAGGACGTGTTCTCAACCGTATGGTGGATACTAAAGCACATCCTCCCGAGAAAATACGAGGGGGAGGTTACCTTCGGAACAGGCGATCCCGAGCAGACGGGTAAGCTGTTTGCGGTGGCCGCGGTATTGTATCCGGTGTACGGTACGCATTTGACGGTGTATCCCGATATGGAGGAGAAGGTGGTTGCTGCGAACGGAAGCCTATCCGGACGAATTCGTCTGTGGGGCATCCTCTATCGAGCGATTCGCCTGGCACTGAATAAAAATCTTCGTCGTGTCATCAAGCAGGCGATGCGCGTTAAGGATGAGATGATGAAGACTCCGAAAGAAATCAAAAAGGTTATGGGAAAGGCGGCCTGATTAGGGCATAAGGAAATTTATAGACAAAAGAAAGGTCAGCACGTGGTGCAGAAAGGGTGATTGAGATGGCAGAGGTGAATTTTAAGGAGACAATCAATGGTTTGCTCAGCGGTATGGAGGGCTTCGTATCGACAAAGAGCGTAGTGGGTGATGCAATTCGCCTGGAGGACGGAACGGTAATGCTTCCTCTTGTAGATGTAAGCTTCGGCGTAGGAGCGGGCGTATTCAACAAGGATGCCAAGAACAAGGCAGCAGGAGCGGTAGGAGGAAAGATGTCCCCTTGTGCGGTGCTCATTATTCGTGACGGCAACACGCGTCTGATTACGATTAAGGATCAGGACACGATGTCCCGCATTTTCGAGATGCTTCCGGATGTAATCGAGCGTCTGAAGAAGACCTTGGGCAAGAAGAAGGCAGATGGTACCGAGGTTTCGGACGAGACGATCGATATTCTCGCCGAAGAAATCCTGAACGAGGCGGAGAAGTAAGAGTTTCCACACATTTTGTATAGGAAAATGCTCATACAAAGGCCAAAAAAGAATGCCCGAAAAATTATAAAAATAGTTCTTGCATTTTGTATGTAAGTCTGCTATTATAACAATGTTCGGGTTTAAGAATACCCAATTTACAGGTTAAAAGGAGGTGCTTGTATCATGGCAAGATGCGATATTTGTGATAAGGGCGCACTTTTCGGTAGACAGATTAGTATTACAAGAAGTCAGGTTTCCGGAAGAGCTAATAAGATGTGGAAGTCCAACGTGAAGTCGGTAAAGGTTAAGGTGAACGGCGGCACGAAGAAGATGCATGTATGCACTTCATGTCTTAGATCCGGCAAGGTGGAAAGAGCTTAGTCGTGAATGGGTGTCATATGGCACCCATTTTTTATTGCCCCTAGTCGTCGCAGAATAAGTGGTAGCCGAGCACGAGAAGCAGTAGGATGATCAATAGCGAGAAAAAGCTTCCTCGTAAGAAGAGCATGATTGTCATGCCGACAGCTACCCAAAACATAATAAATCCCAACATTCGTTTCATGTGAAGCACTCGCTGAGCTTGTGAATGTTAGATTTTATGTTTTTTCAGAATGAAAAATGCCCCTTTTCATGCGGAAACACCGTGTGACAGAAAAAAGGGGTTTTCTTTTTGAGCAAAACAGAGTATAATCTATGATGATTGACGTTATGCACGGCTTGTGACGAACGTCTTTGTTGCGGGCAATCGCGAAGTCGCTGACAGGAGGTAGAGATATGGATGGTAACCTTACAACGAGTGTAGGAGAAGTATATATTGATTTGAGTGTCATCGCAAAGTATGCCGGCTCTGCGGCAGTAGAGTGCTTCGGCGTCGTTGGTATGGCAGCAGTGAGTATGAAGGACGGACTTGCGAAGCTTCTTCGTAAGGAAAGCTTGAGCCATGGCGTTCAGGTGAAGGCGAATGACAATCGCTTGACGATTGACCTTCACATTATCGTTTCCTATGGCGTAGGCATTGAAGCAGTATGTCAGAATCTCTGTGAAAGCGTGAAATATCGCGTTCAGGAGTTTACCGGTATGCCGGTAGAATATATTAATGTGTACGTAGAGGGTGTGCGCGTAATCGACTAACACCTCGGCTCCGGTGTGATGCGACGCCGACGAGGATGATGTGTGCACGATAGAAGGAGGAACTAACAGTGGCAATTGTAACTATTGATGCTTCCCTGATGAAGAAGATGTTTTTAACAGGAACAAAGAATCTGGAAGCACAGAAGGAGATTATCAACGAGCTGAATGTATTCCCGGTTCCGGACGGTGACACCGGTACGAATATGACGTTGACGATTCTTGCGGCGGCAAAGGATGTTACTTATCTTCCGGAGCTTACGATGAAGAGTCTTGCTAAGGCAATGTCGTCCGGTTCGCTTAAGGGTGCCAGAGGTAATTCCGGCGTTATTCTTTCTCAGTTGTTACGTGGCTTTTCTAAGGGAATTGAGAATTACGACGAGGTGACGGTGCCTGTTGTTGCGGAAGCATTTGAGAAGGCAGTTGATACAGCATACAAGGCGGTTATGAAGCCGAAGGAGGGTACGATTCTGACAGTAGCCAGAGCCGGTGCCGAATGTGCTGCGGAGCTTGCCGACTATGTAGATGATTTTGAGGAATTCGGTGCTAAGGTATTGGAGCGCATGCAGGAAGCTTTGGATTTCACTCCGGAGCTGTTGCCCGTTCTGAAGGAAGCCGGCGTTGTAGACTCCGGTGGACAGGGCCTTATGGAAGTGATGCGCGGTGCGTACGATGCATTGCTCGGCAAGGAAATCGAGTATGTAATCGAAGAGCCGGCTTCTGCACCTGTTGAGAGACGTGGTGCGGCTTCCAACGACATTTCGACCGCCGACATTAAGTTCGGTTACTGCACGGAGTTCATCATTTTGCTTGAGAAGGAGTTCCCGATTGAGGAGGAGGTAGCATTTAAGGAGTACCTTTCCGGAATCGGCGATTCTATCGTATGTGTTGCAGATGACGAGGTTGTAAAGATCCACGTTCATACGAACGATCCGGGTCTTGCAATTCAGAAGGCGCTCACTTACGGTTCCTTGACTCGCATGAAGATTGATAACATGCGTGAGGAGCACAATGAGCGTGTCATTCACGATGCGGAGAAGGTTGCGAAGGAGCAGGCGACTGCTGCAGCTCCGAAGAATCCCGCTGAGCCGAAGAAGCCGTTTGGTTTCGTAGCGGTATCCATCGGCGAGGGTATGAACGAGATCTTCCGCGGACTTGGTGTGGATTATATCATCGAGGGCGGACAGACGATGAACCCCAGCACGGAGGATATGCTTCAGGCAATCGACAATGTGAATGCCGAGAATATTTTCATTCTTCCGAACAACAAGAACATCATTCTTGCTGCCGAGCAGGCAAAGAGCCTGGTAGAGGATAAGGGAATCTTCGTTGTACCGACTAAGACGGTACCTCAGGGTATTACGGCAATCATCAATTTTGTGTTTGATAAGTCTGCGGAAGAGAATCTGCAGATTATGACGGAGTCTCTTGGCTTGGTTAAGAGTGGCCAGGTGACGTATGCGGTTCGTGACACAAGCTTTGATGGCAAGGAGATTCATGAAGGCGATTTCATGGGTATCAGCGATCACGGTATCGTTGCGGTAGGCCGCGAGCTTGCGGACACTACCTATGAGATGTTCTGTGAGCTGCTCGACGATTCGTCCGAATTGGTTAGCATCTATTACGGTGCGGATTCGACCGAGGAGGATGCGAATGCATTGGCAGAGCGCATTATGGAGCAGTATCCGATGGTAGACGTCGAAGTGCATTATGGCGGACAGCCGATATATTATTACGTGGTTTCCGTAGAGTAATTATCCAAGAAGTCAATTCAGTGCCTTCAACTTCGTTGGAGGCACTTTTGTTTCATAAGAAAGGAGGGTCCTATGAAGCTTTCTGCGCCAATTCATTCTTTAAAGGGAATCGGAGAGAAGACGGCAAAGGCTTACGAAAGATTGCACATCACGACGGTGGAGCAGCTTTTGCAGCATTTTCCGCGCGACTATGAGCGCTTTGCGCCGCCGACGCCGATCGGTGCGGTTCGCGAGGGCGAGCTCGTGACGGTAGAAGGCATGCTTGTGTCCTCTCCGAAATTGATTCCGTCCAGTCGAAAAAAGCTGCTCCTTTGCCACGTTAAGGACTCGACCGGAACGATTACGTTAAAATGGTTCAATCAGCCGTATTTGCGCGGTCAACTTCCGATGGGGACGCACCTGATATTCCGCGGTCGCGCGGTGAAGGATGCGGGACAGTTCTCGATGATTCAGCCGGAGATTTATACGCAGGCCACCTATCGACCGCTCCTAAGCTCACTTCGCCCGATATATCCGCTGACGGAGGGGCTTTCGCGAAATGCGATTGCGAAGGCGATGCGCCAAGCACTTGAGGTGGCGGACATTGAGGATGCGATGTTGCCCGCAATTCGCAAGCGCTACGGCTTGATGAAGCTGAAGGATGCGTATGAGGAGATCCATTTTCCGAAGGATGAGACGGTGACGAAGGACGCGGTAAGGCGTCTGGCTTTTGATGAATTCTTTTATTTTCTCGTCGGACTTCAGCACCTGAAGGAGCTGACGCAAAGTCATGCAAATGCATACCCGATGATGGCTACGTCCGTGGCGGACAACCTACTGGCGGATTTGCCGTATCAGTTGACAAATGCACAGCTGAGGGCATACGAGGAGATGCTTCACGATATGCGCGGTAACTCGCCGATGCAGCGTTTGTTGCAGGGCGATGTCGGCTCCGGAAAGACGATTCTTGCGCTTTTGTTGCTGGCGACATGTGCGGAGAACGGATTCCAGGGCGCATTGATGGCACCGACCGAGGTACTTGCCGTGCAGCATCACAAGGAATTTGTACGCCTGTTGGAGCCGTACGGAATTCGTGTAGAGCTGTTGACCGGCTCGATGTCGGCCCCGAAGAAGAGAGAGGTGTTGGCGGAGCTGGAGGCCGGCAGAGTATCGATATTGATCGGAACACATGCACTGTTCCAAGAACGTGTTGCATTTGAGCAATTGGGACTCGTTATCGTAGATGAGCAGCACCGCTTCGGTGTAAAGCAAAGAGAGCGATTGCTCGGCAAGGGAGACGTTCCGCATTTGCTCATCATGAGTGCGACGCCGATTCCGCGTACGCTGGCGATGATGCTTTACGGCGATATGGATTTGTCGGTGCTCGACGAGCTTCCGAAGGATCGACTTCCGATTAAGAGCTGTGTCGTGGACACGAGCTATCGTCCCAAAGCGTATCGCTTCTTGCAGCAGCAGCTTGCACAGGGACGTCAGGCGTACGTCATTTGCCCGTTGATTGAGGAAAGCGAGGGCTCGGACGGCGAAAATGTTACCGATTACGCCGAGCGCTTGCAAAAGGAGCTTCCGAGCTCGGCTCGCATCGGAATTTTGCACGGCAAGCTGCCGAATACGGAGAAGAACCGCGTCATGCAGGCATTTGCCGAACACGAGCTTGACATACTTGTGAGCACCACGGTCATTGAGGTCGGAATCAACGTGCCGAACGCAACCGTGATTATGATTGAAAATGCCGAGCGCTTCGGCTTGTCCGGATTGCACCAGCTGAGAGGCCGTGTCGGCCGAGGAATTCATCAGTCCTACTGTATTCTCGTGCAGGGCAACGACAGCGAGGAGAGTAGACAGCGACTGAATGTGCTCTTAGAGGCAGAGGACGGATTCCGAATCGCAGAAGAGGATTTGCGCTTACGAGGCCCCGGAGATTTCTTCGGAATTCGCCAAAGCGGAGATATGAATTTCAGAATGGCGGATTTGATTCGCGACGCGCAGACACTTCGGAATGCAAAGGAAGCGGTAGAAACGCTTTCCGACGCGGAATATTCGAAGATTATGAACCGAACTGTTGCGGGAGAGGGCCCCTTTGTGGTATATTAGAAGTGTGTGCGATATGATTCGGATGCGAAGGATACTATGTACTTGAGGTTATTATGTTAGGATTAATTTATTTGATACTTTGCTTTATGCTCGGATATGTCCTGTGCCTGTTGGCATTTCCGAAGCTTGCGGCCCTTACGGACACCTCCTATAGCGGAGAGAAGATTCGGTTATGCCCGCTGTTTCTGCAGCTGCCCGTATGGTTTTTGTGCGGCGCTCTGCCGATGACTTGGCTTACATACGCACTCGGCTATCTATTCCGCGGAACCGAAGCGCCGTTGTTTTTTGCAAATGCGATACTCATGCCGATTGTCGCGCTTGTTTCTGTCTTCGGCATTCTCCGTCATTTGCGTAAGCACAAGGTAGACGTGTCCGGAGCGGTTTCGAAGATTACATTGAGTGAAGGAATCTTCATTTTGATTGTTGTGGCACTGGTGACCTTGCTCATGTGGTGGAGCTTCTTTATGAGGGGCGGCAAGCTTTATATCGGCTTTTCGATCTTCAGTGATTTTGCCCCCCACCTCGGAATGATTCGTTCCTTTTCCTACGGCAACAATTTTCCGACGCAGTATTCGCATTATGCAGGACAGGATATTAAGTATCACTTCATGTTTCAGTTTATGGTCGGCAACTTGGAGTACTTAGGACTTCGACTGGACTATGCGTTCAATCTGCCGAGCATGATCAGCATGATCGGAGCATTTATGCTTCTATACGTGCTTGCGGTAAAGATGACCGCAAAGCGCCTTGTCGGATACATCGCCTGTTTGCTGTTCGCCTTCCGAAGCTCGCAAGCTTTCTTTGACTTTGTGAAAAGCGTTCCGAAGGGCGAGAGCATAATCGAGGCACTTAAAAACAACACCGAATTCATCGGAACGACGACCAATGAGAGCTGGGGTCTTTGGAACCTGAATGTATATTGCAATCAGCGCCACCTCGCAATCGGCTTGTGCGTGCTTTTGTTCCTGGTAGTCGTATTGATGCAATATGTATTCGATGCCGCATCGCGCATTAAGCGGTGCTTGGCGAATGAGGAGGAGAAGCTGACGAAGAAGGATCCGAAGGCTTCCTTACTGCTTCCCGAGAGATGGTTTTACGCGGCCGGACATTCGATATACTCGACGGAAGGGTGGTTGCCTAAGAGTATGCGAGAGGCAATCGGCTTGTCTTTGTTGCTCGGTCTCACCTGCTTTTTTAACGGAGCCTGTGTAATTGCTTGTCTAGCGGTTCTCTTTGTCATGGCAATCGTTTCGGACCGCCGTCTGGAGTATGCACTGGTGGCGAGTATCACCGTCATTATGACGCTGCTGGCAACTCGCTTCTTCATGGATGGTTCCGCAGTGACGTTCAAATATCAGTTTGGCTTTTTAGCAGAGAATCCGACGCTGTTCGGAGCACTGGATTATATTTTGAAGCTATGCGGTATCCTGCCGTTTGTACTGATCGGAGCATTTTTGTTGCAGGCAGGCGTACGAAGATGGGCAATGCTTGCATTTGCCGCTCCGTTTATCATCGCATTTACGCTGTCGTTCACGGTGGACATTACGGTAAATCACAAATATATCATGATCAGCTTGATGCTTCTTTGCATTCCGGCTGCGGCATTTGTCGAGTGGCTTTGGTCCTTGCGTGGGTTCTGGAAGCGTGCGGTGTGTATCCTGCTGCTCTTTGCACTCACGATTACCGGTATCTACGATTTGTCGGTGGTGCTTAAGAAAAACGATCCGCGCGAAGGCCAGTGCATCATTTACGAAGAAAATGACCCGGTGACGCAGTGGATTCGTGAGAATACGACATCACGGGATATGTTCTTGACGTCGTACTATTCCTTGAGTAACGTAGTGCTCGGCGGTGCGATGCTGTATTACGGATGGCCGTATTACGCATGGTCTGCCGGATACGATACCGACTACAGACATGCGGTAGTGAGAGAGATGTATCAAGCTTCGTCGCCGGAGCAGCTGGACTATCTCATTCAAGAGCACAACATACGCTATATCGTTGTGGACGACGAGGTTCGGCATTCTACAGAGTATGTTGTAAACGAAGAGAATATTGAGAATACTTATTATAGTGTATTTGAACATAACGGTTTGTATATCTACGATACGACCAAAAGAAAATAATAGACAATGGAGGAAACGATGGAGAAACTGTATATTGTAATTCCGGCCTACAATGAAGAGGCGAATATTGAGACGGTTATCCGTGAGTGGTACCCGGTAATTGACGAGAGAAGCGAGGACAGCCGTTTGGTTGTTATCGACGATGGCAGCAAGGACAGCACGTATGCGAAGATGCAGGCGCTTGCGGAGGATATGCCGAAGCTTGTCGTGCTGACGAAGCCAAATGGTGGACACGGTGCAACGGTGCTTTACGGTTATCGCTATGCGTTGGACAACGGCGCGGAGTATGTGTTCCAGACCGATTCCGACGGACAGACACGCCCCGAGGAGTTCCCGCAGTTTTGGGAAAAGCGCAAGGAATATGCGATGGTAATCGGTCATCGTAAGGGAAGACAGGACGGTTGGTCCAGAGTGTTCGTAACGAAGACCTTAAAGTTCGTGTGTCTACTGTGCTTCCATGTGAATGTTACGGATGCGAATACGCCGTTCCGTCTTATGCAGGCTGAGCCGCTGAAGGAGCATTTGACCATCATTCCCGAGAACTACAACCTTCCGAATGTTATCCTCTCCGTATTGTATGCGAAGAAGAAGCAGCCGGTTCAGTATATTCCGATTACATTCCGTCCGAGACAGGGTGGTGTGAACTCGATTAACATGAAGCGAATCTTTAAGATCGGCAAGCAGGCGATTAAGGATTTCCGCACAATCAATCGCTGCATCAAGGAAGCGGAAAGAAAGGAATCGAAGGATGAGTAATAGTCGCAACAAGCAGATCGGATATTTGCAGCTGTTGACGCCGCTGTTCTTTTTCTGCGTGATCTTTTATCTCGGCATGCGCTTTCTCGGCACAGATGATTTTTCGTACATTTTGGGCTGGTGGTTTACGCTGCTTTTGATGGGACTTGCATTTCAGCCGGTGACGCTGTATCTGTTCCAATCGTTTCATGACGGCGGATGGATGTTCGCAAAGACGCTCAGCATCGCATTTAGCGGTTGGCTGATGTGGTTTTTGTCCTCCTGTCACATTATGAAGTTTTCCCGCGCAAACAGCATTATCGTGCTCGTGTTGTGCTTTGTGCTGAATCTGGTATTTTATTATTTTGCAGTTAAGAAAAAGAACCGGACTCACAGCTTTCTTTCTTACTATACGCCGGATCGCATCAGCTCGATACTGAGTGCGGAAGTGATTTTCTTTGCCGTGTTCGTATTCTGGTGCTATCTCAAGGGAATCAACCCGGATGCATACGGAACGGAGCGCTTCATGGATTACGGCTATATGATGACGCTGTCCCGTACCGATTATATGCCGGCGCAGGACATTTGGTTGTCCGGCAACGGAATCAACTATTATTATGTGGGTCAGTATTTGATGACTTACATCGCTAAGGTTTCCGGAATTTCGATCGCGTATTCCTACAATCTCGCTATGATGACGTTGGCTGCGATGGGATTTTCCTTGCCTTACTGCCTCGGTGTGAATTTGATGCGCATTTTCCTGAAGGATCGTGCGAAGGAGACGTATTCTCCGGCCGAAGAGGAGGAGCTTGCAACCATCGGAGCTGTGACGAGAGAGCGCGGCACGCCGTATTGGCGCCCGATGCTTACCGGTGTGTTGGGTGGATTGGCAGTCGGCTTTGCGGGCAATATGCATTATACGATTTATAAGTCGTTGTATCCGAAGCTTCAAAGACTTCTCGGAGAAGAGACGCAGTACAAGTACTGGTTCCCGGATGCGACTCGATTTATCGGTTACCAGCCGGATAGACCGGACAAGACGATTCACGAGTTTCCCGTGTATTCGTATGTTATCGGTGATTTGCACGCGCATGTAATCAATACGATCTTCGTCATGACGATTCTCGGTATCTTGATCGGTTGGCTTGTCATGAGAAAGCAGCGTATGGATGCGGTTCGTCTGACGGGCTCCTGCGAGGAGACAAAGCTGCTTCCGGAGATTTTTCATCCGGCAATCATTGCGTGCAGCTTTTTGGTCGGCCTTTCTCACATGACGAATTATTGGGATTTTCCGATCTATTTCGTAGTGTGTGGAGCGGTCATTCTGTTCTCGAACCTGATTGTATATTCGTTTAAGAAAAAAGCTTGGATATTGACCGCTTATCAGGCGGCGGTGTTTGTTGTACTCGGAGAGCTTGTGAGTCTTCCGTTTACCTTGAGCTTTGACAGCATTTCAACATCGATCAATCTCTGCAGCAGACATACCTCGCTGTATCAGCTTATGGTTTTGTGGGGCTTGCCCGCGAGCTGCGTTATCGTATTCTTCTTCGTGAAGATGGGCGAAGAGCGCAAGAAGAATCTTCGTCAGAAGCAAAACGGAGACAAGAAGGGTATTCCTTGGATTCGTCGCTTCATGGAAAGCATGAACGTTGCGGATTTGTACGTGTTGACCATCGGTCTTTGTGCACTCGGACTTGTGCTTTTGCCCGAAATCATCTACGTGGTTGATATCTACGGTGGGGATTACGAAAGAGCGAACACGATGTTCAAGCTTACGTACCAGGCATTTATCATGTTCGGTATTGCGATGACGTATATTATCATGAAGTTCGTTTCCGTTCCGAAGACGATGGGACAAAAATGCTTCGGTATTGTTACGCTTTGTCTGTTCATCAGTACGGTCGGCTATTTCAATGAAGCGTATACCGCTTGGTTCGACGGATACTATACGGGACTGGATGCGACGAAGTTCATCGAAGAAGATGTGAACGATGCGGATGCGGAGATGATTCGCTATATCAACGAGAACATCGACAAGCAGTCGGTTATCCTCGAGATGCCGGGTCTGAGCTATACGTTCTTTAACCGCATTTCCGTATTCACCGGTATGCCGACTGTGCTCGGTTGGCAGACGCACGAGTGGTTGTGGCGAAGCAGCGGCGACCTGCAGTATCCCGAGGTTGTTACGGAGCGACACGACGACATCATTGAAATCTACACCTCGACCGATGAGGCGAGAGTGCGCGAGTTGATTGAGAAATACGACATCGACTATATCTATATCGGTGAGTGCGAGCTCGTGGATGGCTATCACCAGCGTGGCGACAGCGACGTCAATGAGGACGGCACCTACGATTCCGAACAGTGGCGTAACGTAGAGGGCTCCTTCTATAAGCGTCTCAACACCAACATCGAGCTGTTGACCGGACTCGGTACTGTCGTAAGAATGATCGACGAGTCGACCGGTAGAAACTTTACGACGTATCTGATTGAGGTGAATCGTTAGCATTTGTAAAGGCTAGCTGTATCGGTTTGTTACAGTGCCAACTAATATGTAATAAGAAAAAATGCCTCCGGGCATACTAAGGGTAATGACTTTGGTATGCAAGGAGGCATTTTTTATGAAGAGTTCGGACACAAAGGAGCTTCTGCTGAAAAGCAACGAGGGAAGCAAGATGGCGGTCGGAAGCATTGATCATACGGTGAAGCTTGTGCGAAACAAGGAATTGCGAGGCGTCTTGCAAGATTATCGGCGCGACCATGTAAAGCTAGGGGAGCAGTTGCACGAACTGTTGACAAAACGGGGTGTGCCTGACAAAGAGCCCGGGAGAGGAAAGAAGCTGATGGCAAATGTAATGACGCGTATGAAGCTTCTGCAGGGTCCGGTAGATTCGCAAGCGGCAAAACTGATGATGGATGGCTGCAACATGGGCATTCAGTCTTTGGCGGAGTACCTAAATCGCTATCCGAATGCCGACGAGGAGTGTCGCTCTGTTGCTAAGGAAATGATTGAGTGTGAGTATCGCATGATGCGTAGGATGGAACGGTACCTGTGACCACAATTGAGTCCAATTTATTGGACAGCATATAGTGTATCCTGTACTCAGATGAAAAACAAATGAAAGGCAGGTATACAAGATGAAGCAGGTTCTCTTTTGGGTAAAGAAAAATCGTGAGAAGGTAGCGGGAGCAATATTGGCTGCGGTGTTGTCACTGCTTTTTGTAGGATTGTTCGTATGGCGAGACTTTGTGATTGTGGCGTCGATCGCAATCAACATCGCAGCATTTGTCTACAGTGCACTGCGAAATTGATCGATTCAGGTGATTTGGCTACAATACGGTATCCTTTGATGGCGGGGGCAATTCGGAAGAATCGCTCCCGCTTCCCATTTGCGGTATTGTGCCGAAGTGTGTCGGAACAGGAGAGGGCGAAAGTAGACAGACGATACAGAAGAATGCTGAAAATGAGTGGGGTGGTGTCGATTTTCGTGGTAAAATGTGCACAAAGGTGATGTGCACCAGGTAAAAATATTACCCATTGAAGTAATTATAATACGTTCAATTTTGCGGAGGCGTGGGCTATAATACGTACAGCGTGAGACATAATTAAATGCAACGCGTCAAACATATTTTGGAGGTATGATGAAATGAAGAAAACAAAGTTGTTGTTGATTGCAATGCTTCTCATTGCAACCGCAGCTATGCTTGTTGGATGTTCCAGCAAGGATGATGGCGACAAGACGAAGATCGTTATGTGGACCATCGCAACCGAGAGTGACTCCTTCAACAAGCCTTTCAACGATGCAATTGCAGAGTACGAGAAGGCTCATCCCGATGTAGACATCGTTATGGAGACATTCGAAAACGAGGCTTACAAGCAGAAGATTAAGGCTTCCGTTCAGGCTAACGAGTTGCCCGACATTTTCTATACTTGGGGCGGCGGTTTCTCCGCTGATTTCGTAAAGTCTGATAGAGTTCTTGCTCTTGACAGCTACTACGGAAAGTTCCAGGATGCTCTTCCTAAGAAAGTACTTGGTAACGCTACCTATGATGGAAAGCTTTACGGTGTTCCTTATGTAACTCCCGTTTCCATCGCTTTCTACAACAAGGCTCTCTTTGCTGAGGCTGGTGCAGAGGTTCCCGAGACTTTCGAAGATTTCGTAGACGTATGCCAGAAGCTTATCGACAAGGGTATCACCCCGATCGGTAACAGCACCAAGGATACTTGGGTACTTGCAATGGTACACGATGCATTGGCTCTTAAGTCTGCTGGTCCTGACAAGCTTGCTACCGCTCTTACCTCTGGTAACAGCTATGATAGCGAAGATTTCGTTACTGCAGCTACTAAGCTTACCGAGCTCGTTGACATGGGCGCATTCCACAAGGATTGTGCAGCTCTTTCCAACGACGAGGCTTGCGAGCTCTTCTACGCTGGTGAGACCGCTATGTACATCACCGGTTCTTGGATGGCTGGTTCCCTTGACGCTAGCAACGATTCCATCGAGAACGCTGCTGACTTCGATTGCTTCCCGGTACCTGTAGTTGATAGCGCTGATGCTAAGATCACTGACTTCATGGGTGGTGCTGCTGATACTCTTATGGTAGCTAAGTCCACGAAGAATGCTGACATCGCTGCAGACGTTTGCTTCGAGATCGCTAAGAGCGTTTCTAAGAATGCTTGCCTCTCTGGCGCTGGTATCCCTGCATGGGTTGTTGATTATGAAGTTACCGGTATCAACCCTGTTGCTACGAAGGCAGTTGAGTACTGTGGTAAGGCTACGTCCTTCACTCTTTGGTTCGATACTTTGCTGGCAGCTGATGACTCTGGTGAGTACCTGTCCATGTTGCAGGATCTCTTCGCTGGTGATATCACTCCTGAAGAGTTCGCAGCTAAGATGGGTGAGAATGTTGCTGCTCAGCCTGAAGAATAATACTCCTTGAAGTAGCATAAGCAACTAAAGGAATGCTGGAGACCTCCCGGGAGCACTCCCGGCGAGGTCTCTTAAAATTTATTAGGAGTGCATATGCAAAGTAAAATATTTATTTTGCTAAGAAAGGAGCCTTTCAAATGAATAAAGTTTGGCGAAATAAAACTGCAATCTTTTTGTTCATGTTGCCGACTGCAATCTTGTTTATCGGCATCTTGATTGCGCCGATTTTTATGTCCTTCAAATATAGCTTGACTGATTGGAATGGCTATACGGACGCTAAGTTTGTCGGTTTTGATAATTATGTAACGCTGTTAACGGATGAAAGTAAGTATTTCATGCTTTCTTTGAAGAACGTAATGATTCTTGCTGTTTTGTCTGTGTGTCTTCAGTTGCCGATTTCTTTTTGGCTTGCAAACACGCTTGCACGTGGAGTGAAGTTTGAAAAATTGTTTGTCGGTATTTTCTTTGCACCTGTGTTGATTTCCGGTGTTGTAGTCGGACAGCTTTGGCTTAAGGTTTATCACCCTGTACACGGCTTGCTGAATCAGGTGCTTACCGCAGTTGGACTTGAAAATTGGACCCACGGATGGCTCGGAGATAAGGGAACTGCTTTGGCAGCGGTATTTGTCCCGATCTTGTGGCAGTACGTAGGTTATCATATGCTTTTGATGTATGCCGGAATTAAGGCGATTTCCCCTGATGTGCGTGAAGCAGCAATGATTGACGGTGCTAAGGAAAGTCAGGTTACTCGTTATATCACTTTGCCGCTGTTGAAGCCCGTTATTAAGGTTTGCGTTATCTTCGCAGTTGTAGGTTCCATGAAGGCATTCGACCTGATCTACAGTTTGACCGGAGGTGACCCGCAGCACGCTACGGAGGTGCCCAGTACTTTGCTCGTAGAGTACATATTCCTGCGTAACAATTACGGCTTTGGTAGTACCATCGCTGTATCCATTATTGTAATTTGCTTTGCACTCGCAATGCTGATTCAATTTATCTTCCGTAAGGACAATACGAATTAAGTGAGGTTGATGTGATGAAAAAGAAGGCAGATATTGAACACAAGAATAGACACATCGGCATCTACATCATATTGATCTTATGGGCAATTATTCAGTTGGTGCCGCTTTATTGGATGTTCACTTTCTCGTTGAAGTCCAATAGAGAAATCTTTAATAATTTCATGCTTGCACTTCCGGAGAACTGGTTGTGGTCTAACTATAAAGACGCATTGAACACCGGTAATATCGGACGGTTCTTCTTAAATAGTGCGATTGTAGCAGTGGTAACAATTTTAGTTACTGTAGTTTGTGTTATTCTCACTACGTATGCTATCGAGCGTATGGAGTGGAAGGGACAGAAACAAGCTTATGGATTGGTAGTACTCGGTATCACGATTCCGATTCACTCTGCAATTCTTCCGGTATTCCTTACCCTTGGTAAGTTGAATATGACGAATTCCTATCAGGCATTGATTATTCCTTATGCAGCATTCGGTTTGTCGATGTCGATTATGGTTGCATCGAGCTTTATGCAAAGCATTCCGAAGGAACTGGAAGAGGCGGCTTGTATTGATGGTTGTGGTGTATACCGTATTGTTTGGAAGATCATTCTTCCGATGATGAAGCCGTGTATCTCTACCATCGCAATCTTCACATTCATGAACTGCTGGAATGAGTTGATGTTTGCTGTTACCTTTATCAGTGATGGTCGTTTCAAGACTATTACGGTAGGTATTAAGGAGCTGTGTGGTGCCTATACGACCAAGTGGGGTCCTATCGGTGCGGCGCTTGTATTGTCAACCTTCCCCGTACTTTTTATCTACGCACTGTTCAGTGAGAAGATTCAGAAGAGTATGGCCGCAGGTGCAATCAAAGGCTAATTTTTGTGCTACCAATCTTGGATTATTCGTGGTATAATGCTGATTGAGTGGCAATAGAGCAATACGAATCATGAAACCAAACACGCGGGTTTTAGAAGAAAGCTCTCTTTTTGGCACTTACTAGCAAAGGAGAAGGCGTTCTCGGCCCGGGTGAAAGATAATTATGAGCATGTATAGCGAACAAAAGACAGGTGGACGATTTCGGTCGATGAAATTGAAGCAGAAGGTTCATAGAAT
>JAZODS010000038.1:0-10097 GCA_045597165.1 Lachnospiraceae bacterium
CATGTGGTCGCATTTGCCAAAGCCGAGGGCTTCTATAATGTCACGCTCAATGTGTGGACGTGCAACGAATCGGCGATGCGCTTCTACGAGAAGATGGGCATGAAGCCGCAGAAGATCGGTATGGAGACGATTTTGTGAGGCGGTAAGAACGGTGGGGACCTTGTTCATTGCTCTCGGACGTGCGATTAAGCTTTTGACGAAGATCAATCATGATTTGTCCTTCAAATAGTATCTAGGCAGAGAACGAAAAAGGCGTGGCTTGCGGAGCAATTCGCAAACCACGCTGTTTGTTTTTTTGGCATGGAAAATCAAAGTCTCTTCTCATAACACGCAAGCACTAGACCGGGTTCGACTTCCATGCGTTTCCCGGTGTCGCAGAAGCCGGCGGCTTCATAGCATTTTCTATTCTTAATCAAGTCTTCGGGAAAATCAACGGAAAAGCACGTGGCATCCGCGAATTCCTTCTCGCACAGCAGGATGGCGGTCTGAGCAATCTTTTTGCACTGTTGCTCCGGCTTGATATAGACTCTCTGCAAATAGTATTCTCCGGCCTTCAGTTCGTCGCAAAAAGGGCTTCGACCTTTGCATTTGTAAAAAATGCCACCGACAATCTCATCGTCATCCAAAATCGTAAAGTGGCGAAAAAACGGGGTTCCTAATCGATTTGCTACGTCCTCCACACCGCGCAGGCACGGGTTGCCACTGTCGTGATATCGCTCGTAGAGCGGCAAAAATGCCTGCCTCTGAATGTCTGCAAGTATCTGCGCGTCAGCCTCAACGGTCGCTCTAATATGAATCATGCCAAATGCTCCTTTCTGCCTCATAAATCAAAAAGTTAAGCGGTGAGCGTAAGTCCACCGCTGGAAATCAAACCAATCGCGATGAATCCTACGGTCGAACCGTAACCGGAGTTGTTGCCCCATCCCCGCCGGCATCATCAAAGCCAACAGCAACGCCGGCATTCGTTTCCACTTAAATTTCATCTATCCTACCTCCGCTTCGGAAACAAAATCCCATATCACCATCATTATAACACATTTGCCGACGTTTGTAGAGGTGAAGCGAGAAACAATCTGCTTTCAGACTTCCGGCTTTACCCCATTTCGATTAAGCCAAAAGTCCAATCTCCCACAAAAATCCCACAACCCAACCCCAAGCAAAGAAAAAAGGAGCAAGCCGAAGCTCGCTCCTTGATTATTCAGTTCAAATCAATCTTCCTTCTCGAAAGCATCCTTTCCGAGTCCGCAAACAGGGCACTCGAAATCTTCGGGCAGGTCCTCCCAAGCAGTGCCGGGAGCAATGCTGTTGTCGGGGTCGCCATTGACGGGATCGTATTCATAGCCGCAGGGGCATACATATTTCATTGGTCTGTCCTCCTTCATTTTAGTTAGACGCTCCCGAAGGGGGAGCCTTTATATGGGGGTATGATTATTTGCCGAAGTATCTCTTCAGAAGACCTTCAAATACCGAGGACTTCGAAGGCAATCTTCTTAACTGAAGTATCTCTTCAACAATCCCTCAAATGCCTTACCATGACGAGCCTCGTCGCGTGCCATCTCATGAACGGTGTCATGGATTGCATCGAGATTTGCTGCCTTAGCGCGCTTTGCAAGGTCTGCCTTGCCTGCGGTTGCGCCGTTCTCAGCCTCTACACGCATCTCAAGGTTCTTCTTAGTGGAATCGGTAACAACCTCGCCGAGGAGCTCTGCGAACTTTGCAGCGTGCTCAGCCTCTTCGTAAGCTGCCTTCTCCCAGTACAAACCGATCTCGGGGTAACCTTCTCTGTGAGCCACTCTAGCCATTGCAAGGTACATACCAACCTCACGGCACTCGCCCTCGTAATTCGCACGAAGATCCATCAAAATGTCCTCGCTAACGCCCTTAGCTACACCAACTACATGCTCTGCAGCCCAGGAAGCACCTTCTTCCTGCTTCAAAAACTTCTCTGCCGGAACACCACATACCGGGCAAACCTCAGGAGCGGAATCTCCTTCATGAACGTAACCACAAACTGAACATACATACTTAGCCATAATTGTTTCTCCTTCTCTTATTAAAATATTTTTGTTTCGTTTTGAAAACAGGAATCGTTCCTGTTATCTGAATGATACACGATATCAAATCGTTTGTCAACACCTTTTTTCAAAAAAGATAAAAAAATTTTCGAACCGTCAAAATGCGCAATCATCCGAACCGGCTCGCGGAGCCACCACCGGCGAGCACCGCTCGTCTAACACCGCGCTACTTGCAGCGCTATCACCGTCGACCAGTGGTCGACTATCACCGACGAGCTCAGCTCGTCTATCACTGCTCGCCCCGCGAGCCCTCACTACACTTCTCACATTTTCCATAGAACAAAGTCGAGTGACTCTCAATCTCGCCACCGTAATAACGTCTCGCCAGCATATCCAGCTCTACCATGGGCGGCATATCGATGTCAACCACTGCGCCGCAGGACTTGCAGAAAAGATGATAGTGCATCTGTGCATTTGCGTCGTAGTGCTCGGACTCGTCGCCACAGGTAAGGCGTTGAATCTCGCCTAGGTCCGTCAAAAGCTTGAGATTGCGGTAAACGGTGCCCTGGCTGATGCTCGGGCACACCTCGCGCACCTGATGAAAGATCGTCTCAGCCGTCGGGTGGCTTTTCGTGCTGCGAAGGTAAGCGAGAATGCACTCGCGTTGTCTGCTGTATTTTGTCGTAGCCATAACGTACTCCTTTCTCAAAGTGAAAATAATAATAGGAATCACTATCATTATAGAAGAAAACAAATCAACTGTCAACCCTCAAATGAACTCTCAGTTCACGCGGAGCCCTCACCTCGCGCTTTGCGCGATAACACCTTCGGCGCATAGCGCCGAATATCACCGCGCCCTATGGGCGCTATCACCGGCGCATTGCGCCGCTACCACTTGCCACCCGTGGTCATTATATGTTACAATATACCCAGTGCATTTGCGCACACGAAAGGAACGAACTATGACGAATACGACGAGACGCGGCTTCGCACTGAGATGGGCGATGCTGCTTGTAATGATAATAGCCGCATTTGCCTTGACGGGCTGCGGAGACGATATGACGCCGGAGGGTGAGAATGCGAAGGGTCTGTCCTTTTATGAGGCCGGCGACTATGCCAGAGCGGAGGAGTATTTTTTGCGCGCGATTGAGCTTGACGGCGACAATCGCGAGATTCGCAACAATTACGGTATGACGCTGATTCAGCTGCGCCGCATGGAGGACGCTATTGCGCAGTTCGACGCAGTGCTTAACTCGGAGGAGTCGGGCAAGGAAACGAAGCGCCTGAACAAATTCGCGTATCGCGGAAAAGGCATTGCGTACCTGCAGGGGCTCGATTTCGAGTCGGCGCTCGCGGCATTTAACAATGCGCTGGACATTTCCGTAGAAGAAGATTGGAATGTGGACATACTATATTATAAGGCAAATACTCTGGAGTGCATGGGTTACCGCACCGCGGCCATCGACGAGTACACCAAGGTGTTGAAGATTGATAAGAAAAATGAGGACGCGCTTTCGAGCCGCGCGAATCTGTACCGCGAGGAGCAGGAGTACGACAAGGCGATTGCGGACTACCGCGAGGTGCTGGACCTTTCCGATGGAAGCCACAGTTCCTACATCGGTCTGTATACGTGCTACATTGCGAAGGGCGAGCCGGACAAGGCGGCGGAGCTTTTGGACAAGGCGTCGCGCCTTGAGGTGAAGAACAACGAGGACAAATACTATCTGGGGCAGGTGCATTTTTACCAGGGCAATTACACGTCGGCCGAGATCGAGATGACAAATGCGCTTGAGCATGGCTACGTGGAGGCGTATTATTTCCTCGGCGAAATCGCGCTTGCGCAGAAGGAATATGAGAGCGCTATCGAGTTTTATGAGCAATATCGTGCGCAGGTGATAGCGGAGTCGCCGACGGTGTGCAACCAGGAGGTCGTGTGCTACCTCGCGCTGTATGATTATGAAAATGCTCAGCGGATGCTCAACATCGGCTTGACCTTTGAGGGTTCGCCGGTTCGTCAGCAGCTGATGCGCAACCAGGCGGCGCTGTACGAGGGACAGGGCGAGCTGATGAAGGCTTACGAGGCGCTTCAAGAGTATATTGTGGAATACCCGGACGATACGGAGGCGACCGACGAATATCGTTTCCTTAAGAAGCGCTTGGGTATTGAGTAGGCGAGGCTGCAAGAGCATTTGGCAAATGGGCGCAGCAAGAGCATTTTGTAGGAGGAGCTATGTACGTAACTGAGCAGGAAGAAGAACGCGTGGTGCTTGTGGCAGTAGCCGGCTATTCGGCAGAGAGTTCGCTGTCGGAGGTGGAGGAATCCGTGGCCGAGCTGGCGGAACTTGTGAAGACGGCAGGCGCGACGGCGGTTGGCTGTGTGATTCAGAACAGAGAAGCCATTCACCACGGCACTTATATAGGAAAAGGCAAGCTCGATGAGGTGGCCGCTCTTTTGGCGGAGACCGGCGCAACGGGCATTGTAACGGATGACGAGCTGAGTCCCGCGCAGATGAAGAATCTTGAGGAGGCTCTGCAGGTCAACGTAATGGACCGAACGATGGTCATCCTCGACATCTTTGCGCAGCACGCATCGACTCGCGAGGGTAAGATTCAGGTCGAGCTGGCGCAGCTCAAATACCGTTCCTCGAGATTGATCGGTATGGGCCGCGCGATGTCCAGACTCGGTGGTGGTATCGGTACAAGAGGTCCCGGTGAGAAGAAGCTGGAGGTAGACCGTCGATTGATTCGCGACCGCATCAGTCAGCTGAATCGCGAGCTCGAGGAAGTAAAGAAAAATCGTGAGATTGCGAGAAAGCAAAGAGAGCGTTCGGCAGTACCGGTCGTTGCTATCGTCGGTTATACAAATGCGGGCAAGTCCACACTCCTAAACCGTCTGACAGACGCCGGTGTGCTTTCGCAGGACAAGCTGTTCGCAACGCTCGATCCGACGACGCGCAATTACAAGCTGGAGAACGGCCAGGAGCTTCTCTTCACAGACACCGTCGGCTTCATTCGTAAGCTGCCGCATCACCTCGTGGACGCATTTCGCTCCACCCTCGAGGAGGCCAAATACTCCGATATCATTCTCCACGTAGTAGACGCCTCGAATCCCAATGCGGATGTGCAAATGCACGTCGTGTACGACACTCTCCGTAATCTGAAGGTCGGCGACCGACCGATTATTACGGCAATGAATAAGCAAGACATCGCAGCGGGTGGCGGCTGGAAGGACCTCCAGGCCGAGAAGGTGGTGCGCATTTCCGCAAAGACGGGCGAAGGCGTGCAAGAGCTGCTCCAGGCGATCTTGACGATTCTGCGAGAGCAGAAGGTATACGTTGAAAAGGTGTTCCCGTACAGCGAGGCCGGCAAGCTTCAGCTGATTCGCAAGTACGGCCAGCTGATCAGTGAGGAATACGTAGAGGATGGCATTGCGGTGAAGGCATTTGTGCCGAAGGAAAGAAGAGATTTGCAGTGATGGCGGCGCAAAGAGCTGCCAAACTGTGGTTTTCGTGCTGAATGTAAGGAAATACGACGTAGTACAAGATATTGTGGTCAACCACAACATCTTGTACTTTTTTTATTTTTCGGTCATATATTTTGTTGACAGGAACGAAATCGTGTGATATGATTTAGGTAATCCGCCGCCGATGGCGGCTTTATGAAGTCATAACATAGATTTTAGAAAGACGAAAGGGGAAAGTACCATGATTCAGGTAGCAAAAAGAGATGGTGAACGCAGAGAATTTGATCTGCAGAAGATTTGCGACGCGATTGAGAAGGCATTTATCGCAACACAGAAGGAATACACCGAGGACATTATCAATCTGCTTGCGCTTCGCGTAACGTCCGTATTTCAGGACCGCGTGAAGGATGGCGTGATTGAGGTCGAGGATATTCAGGACTGCGTAGAGCAGGTATTGAACCAGACCGGTTATACCGATGTAGCTAAGGCATACATCCTGTATCGTAAGCAGCGTGAGAAGATTCGTAACATGAAGTCTACGATTCTCGATTACAAGGAGATCGTAAACAGTTACGTGAAGGAAGAGGATTGGCGCGTTAAGGAGAACTCGACCGTAACGTATTCCGTTGGTGGTTTGATTCTTCACAACTCCGGCTCCATTACGGCAAACTACTGGCTCTCTGAGGTATATGATCAGCAGATTGCCGATGCGCATCGTAATGCGGACATTCACATTCACGATTTGTCCATGCTTACCGGTTATTGTGCAGGTTGGTCTTTGAAGCAGCTCATTCAGGAAGGTCTCGGCGGTATCCGCGGTAAGATCACTTCCTCTCCGGCGAAGCATTTGGCTACCCTTATGAACCAGATGGTGAACTTCCTCGGTATCATGCAGAATGAATGGGCAGGTGCTCAGGCATTTTCCTCCTTCGACACATACCTTGCTCCGTTCGTTAAGGTGGACAACCTTTCCTACAAGGAAGTTAAGCAGTGCATCCAGAGCTTCATCTATGGTGTAAATACTCCGAGCCGTTGGGGTACACAGGCTCCGTTCTCGAACATTACGCTCGACTGGACCGTTCCCGCAGATATGGCTGAGTTGCCTTGCTTGATCGGTGGCGAGGAGATGGACTTCTGCTATAAGGATTGTAAGAAAGAGATGGACATGGTCAACAAGGCGTTCATTGAGATCATGGTTGAGGGTGACGCGAACGGCCGTGGCTTCCAGTACCCGATTCCGACCTACTCCATCACGAAGGACTTTGACTGGTCCGACACCGAGAACAACCGTCTGTTGTTTGAGATGACTGCTAAGTACGGTACGCCTTACTTCAGTAACTACATCAACAGCGACATGCAGCCGAGCGACGTTCGTTCGATGTGCTGCCGTCTGCGTCTGGATCTCCGTGAGCTTCGTAAGAAGACCGGTGGATTCTTCGGTTCCGGCGAGAGCACCGGTAGCGTGGGCGTTGTAACAATCAACATCCCGAGAATCGCTTACTTGGCTTCCGATGAGGCTGACTTCTACAAGCGCCTTGACTATATGATGGATTTGTCCGCTCGTTCCTTGAAGGTAAAGAGAACGATCATTACCAAGCTGCTTAACGAGGGCTTGTATCCGTACACGAAGCGTTACCTCGGAACATTTGACAACCACTTCTCCACCATCGGTTTGCTCGGTATGAACGAGGCCGGTCTCAATGCGAAGTGGATTGGCAAGGACATGACTCATAAGGAAACGCAGGAGTTCGCAGCTCGTGTATTGAACCACATGAGAGAGCGTCTCAGCGATTACCAGGAGATGTACGGTGACCTTTACAACCTTGAGGCTACTCCGGCTGAGTCTACGAGCTACCGTCTTGCTAAGCATGACAAGAAGCACTACCCGAACATCATCACCGCAGGCGATGCTGACAATGTACCTTACTACACCAACAGCTCGCATTTGCCGGTAGGTTATACCGCAGATGTATTCGAGGCTCTTGATATTCAGGATAAGCTTCAGACGCTTTACACCTCCGGAACGGTATTCCACTGCTTCCTCGGTGAGAAGCTTCCGGATTGGCAGGCTGCTGCGAAGCTCGTTCGTACGATTGCCGAGAACTATGAGCTTCCGTACTACACGATGTCCCCGACCTATTCGGTATGTCGTACGCACGGCTACATTTCCGGCGAGGTAGACACCTGTCCTGAGTGCGGACAGCCGACGGAGGTTTACAGCCGTATTACCGGTTACTATCGTCCGGTACAGAACTGGAACCCCGGAAAGCTTCAGGAGTACAAGGAGCGTAAGGAGTACGTTGTGGACTGTGATCAGCTTGAGGCTGCTGCAGCGATGCTTGCAGACACCGATGCCGACAGCGCAGTAATGGTTGGCGACAAGAAGCTGTTGCTCTTCACGACGAAGACTTGCCCGAACTGCCGCTTGGCTAAGGAATTCCTCGAGGGCATTGACTACGAGATCGTAGATGCTGAGGAGAACAGCGAGCTGGCTATGAAGTACGGCATTATGCAGGCACCGACGCTGGTGGCATTGCAGGGCGATTCCGTTGCCAAGTATGCAAATGCTTCGAACATCAAGCGTTATGTCAATGAACTTCAGTAAGTAATACAAAGAGTATATTGCACCGGTCTCGCGCCTTGTGATGACCGGTGCAAGTATTATCCTGAGGCGAAGGCTACGACCGAGAGCAGCGGGAGAACCTGAATGAATCGGAGGGAAGACTATGAGCTACGCAGATGACGTATTTATCAAAATGTGCCGCGACATTCTGGACAACGGAACGAGCACGGAGGGCGAGAAGGTTCGTCCGCGCTGGGAAGACGGCACTTCCGCATATACAATTAAGAAATTCGGTGTCGTAAATCGTTATGACCTGTCAAAGGAGTTTCCGGCGCTGACGCTGCGAAAGACACCGATTAAGTCCTGCACGGACGAGCTGTTGTGGATTTGGCAGAAGAAGTCCAACAACGTGAACGATTTTGACGGCAACATCTGGGATGCATGGGCAGACCCGGACGGTTCCATCGGCAAGGCTTACGGCTATCAGATGAGCGTAAAGCATCAGTACAAGGAAGGCCTGTTTGATCAGGTGGACCGCGTGATTTACGACCTCAAGAACAACCCGTACAGTCGCCGCATCATGACGAACATTTACGTACATCAGGATTTGCACGAGATGAATCTGTACCCTTGCGCTTACAGCATGACTTTCAATGTGACGAAGCCGAAGGACGGAGACAAGCTGGTGCTGAACTCCATCCTGAATCAGCGGTCAAATGACGTGCTGGCGGCAAACAACTGGAACGTGGCGCAGTACGCGGTGCTGACGCACATGCTCGCGCAGGTGTGCGATATGCAGGTGGGCGAATTCGTGCACGTAATTGCGGATGCGCACATTTACGACCGCCATGTGCCGCTCATTGAAGAACTGATCAAGCGCCCGACCTTTGAGGCACCGAAGTTCTGGCTCAACCCTGAGATAAAGGACTTCTACGCATTTACCAAAGACGACGTACGCTTGGAAGATTACAAGCACGGAGAAGCAATTGGTAAAATACCGGTCGCTGTGTAAAGCATATCAAGTAACTTGAACCGGTATTTTACCGCATGATTGCTCATGAGTTGTTGAAGCAGCCGGTTAGTAGAAGAGCAATCATGCGAATAAATCCCCGGTTGCAGTCCAAATCTCCGTTGCAGTCCGGAGCTGTCGGTTGTGACACCCTACTACAGAGCATTTTCATGGAGGATCCCATATGAGCGAGAATAATACAAATTGGGGACAGAGCGTTGCCGGCGTCTGTTTGAGAGACGGCAAGGTTTTGCTGGCGAGACACACCTATGGCGGCGGCAAAGGCAAGCTGATCATCCCGGGAGGCTATGTGAGCTATGGCGAGGCGCCTGCAGACGCAGTGGTTCGCGAGTACATGGAGGAAGTGGGCATCACGGTAGAACCGAAGAGCATTCTCGGTATTCGCTTTAACGCGAAGGATTGGTATGTGGTATATTCCGTGGAGTACGTTTCGGGAGAGGCCAGAAGCGACAGCGATGAAAATGACGAGGTGCTGTGGCTGGATGCCTCGGAAGCACTCGAGCGAGAAGACGTGCCCGGACTGACGAAGCAGATGATACAGTGCGCCTTGAAGGGAAATGCGGGATTGGTTCCGATGCAGTACGAAGGACGCCACGAGCCTTGTTCCCTGTGGGGAGTTTGTGAGGGAGAGTAGCGATGATTCGAAGGATTGAAGCACGAGACATCGATGTCCTTGTGGCACTGATTCGCAGAAGCTTTCTGACGGTGGCGGAGGAGTTCGGGTTCACGGAGGAAAATGCTCCGAGGTATACGGCATTTGCTACGACGCGAGAGCGCTTGGAATATCAGTTCCGGGAAGGTCGTAAGATGTACGCCTACGTGGATGAGCAGGATATTCCCATCGGGTACTATTCCTTGTGCCCGAAGGAGGAAGGCATGTGTGAGCTGAATAACCTGTGCGTTGCACCTGAGCGGCGCCATGAAGGAATCGGGGAAGCGCTGATGTACCATGCATTTGCCGAAGCATTGGCAGCAGGCTATGGTCGCATGCATATTGGAATCGTGGAGGAAAATCAACGGCTGAAA
>JAZODS010000039.1:0-8943 GCA_045597165.1 Lachnospiraceae bacterium
CCGCGAGATTGACGGTGTTAGACGAGCGGAGGTGGCGCAGCTCCGCAGCGCGGGTGACGGCTCCGCGAACCATAACAATCAAACATATAAAAAGAGCGTTACTTTACAGAAGGTATCATACCAACTATAAAGCAACGCTATTTTTTTATGTCTGATACTAGTCACCGCGCCCTACGGGCGCTATCACCGACGAGCCCTGCTCGTCTAACACTTCGCGCCACGCGCGATAACACCGGCGGCTCTGCCGCCTATCACTTCCACAGCTTCGCTGCGGCCCGTGCTTACTCCAGCTCAAATGCTCCCGTGTACAGCTGATAGTACTTGCCCTTTTCGGCGATGAGGTCGTCGTGCGTTCCGCGCTCGATGATACGGCCCTGCTCCAATACCATGATGACATCGGAGTTCTGTACCGTGGAGAGGCGGTGTGCGATAACGAAGACGGTACGTCCCTTCATGAGGGCGTCCATGCCTCGCTGCACAATGGCCTCGGTACGAGTATCGATGGAGGACGTAGCCTCGTCGAGAATCATTACCGGCGGGTCTGCTACTGCGGCACGAGCAATACTGATGAGCTGGCGCTGGCCCTGGGAAAGACCGCTGCCGTCGCCCTCGAGCATCGTGTTGTAGCCCTGTGGAAGCATGCGTACGAAGCTGTCTGCACCGGTAAGCTTTGCAGCTGCGATACATTCCTCGTCCGTTGCGTCCAAGTTACCGTAGCGGATGTTCTCCATAACCGTTCCGGTGAACAGGTTAACGT
Source organism: Lachnospiraceae bacterium (assembly GCA_045597165.1). Classification (GTDB taxonomy): domain Bacteria; phylum Bacillota; class Clostridia; order Lachnospirales; family Lachnospiraceae; genus ISDg. Next base: position 758 of record JAZODS010000039.1, read on the forward strand.
CCTGCAATACAACGCCCATGGAGCGTCTCAGGTCTGCCTTCTTAATCTTGTTGATGTTGATACCATCGTAACGAATCTTACCGTCTGCGATGTCGTAGAAACGGTTGATCAAATTCGTAATCGTCGTCTTACCGGCACCGGTTGCACCGACAAATGCGACCTTCTGGCCGGGCTTTGCGTACAGCGTAATGTCATGAAGTACGGTCTTACCTTCTACGTAAGCGAAATCCACCTCGTAGAAACGAACCTCGCCCTTCATCTCCGTGTAGGTCGTCGTGCCGTCACCGTGCGGGTGCTTCCAAGCATAAAGGCCGGTCTTTTCCGGAACCTCAACGAGTTCGCCGTTTACAAGACGGGCATTTACCAACGTAACGTAGCCCTCGTCTACCTCGCTCTTCTCATCCATCAGCTGGAAGATACGAGACGCACCGGCAAGTGCCATAAGGATGGAGTTGAACTGCTGCGAAACCTGGCCGATCGGGTTTACGAAGTTTCTGGACAGAATCAAGAACGATGCAATCGTACCAAGCGTCAGTGGCTCGATGCCGATGAGACGCACGTTGGGAAGACCCTGAATTGCCAAGATGGAGCCGACAACTGCGATAACTACGTAAAGGATATAGCCGAGGTTGTTCATGAGCGGACCCATGACATTTGCGTAAATGTGCGCATTGGTCATGTTCTTACACAGCTCATCATTTTTCTTATCGAATTCCTCACAAGCCTCGTCCTCGTGGCAGAATACCTGTACGACCTTCTGGCCGTTCATCATTTCCTCGATGTAGCCGTTGACATTTGCCAAGGACTGCTGCTGAAGCATGAAGAACTTGCCGCTACGGCCGGTTACGAGCTTAACGACTGCTTTGATGATGAACAAAAATGCTACTACAATGATGGTCAACCATACGCTGAGCGTAAGCATGGAAACGAACACACCGATGATGGAGATGACCGAGGAGAGCATCTGAGGTAAGCTCTGCGAAATCATCTGACGAAGCGTGTCGGTATCGTTCGTATAGTGGCTCATTACGTCGCCGTGTGTATGCGAATCGAAGTAGCCGACGGGCAACGTCTGCATGTGAGCGAACATCTTGTCGCGGATCTCCTTCAACGTACCCTGCGCAATCATAGACATGGTACGGTTGTAGATGAGAGTAGACAACACGCCGACAAGGTAGATGGCCGCCATCGTGAGAATCGCCTTCAAAAGGCCGGTGTATACCGGATTGGCCTCAAGCAAAAGCGGGGCGATGTGGTCGTCGATCAATCTCTGTACGAACAGGGAGGATGCGATACTTGCTCCCGTGCTGAACAGAATACAAATGGCTACGAAGATGCAATGCAGCCGATATTTCTTCAGATAACTGAGTAGGCGGGGGAGTGTTCCCTTTGCGATAGGTGCACCCATACGGCCGCCTGCGGGCATGCCCCTCATACCGGGCATCGGTCTGGAACCACCGGGACTAGGCATTTTCCTCGCCTCCCTTCTTCTGAGATTCATATACTTCGCGGTAGATGTCGCTTGTATTCAGCAGCTCGTCGTGCTTGCCAAATGCGGAAATCTTACCGTCGTCCATAACAATAATGTGGTCGGCATTTTGTACGGAGGAAATTCTCTGCGCGATAATGAGCTTTGTCGTGTCGGGAATCACTTCGGCAAATGCCTTCTGGATCTTTGCGTCCGTTGCGGTATCTACGGCACTCGTGGAGTCGTCGAGGATCAGCACCTTCGGCTTCTTCAACAAAGCGCGTGCGATACAAAGACGCTGCTTCTGACCGCCGGATACGTTCGTTCCGCCCTGCTCGATATGGGACTGATAGCCCTCGGGCATCTTGCTGATGAATTCATCGGCACAGGCCAGCTCGCAAGCGTGCTTCAGCTCCTCGTCCGTAGCGTCCGGATTGCCCCAACGAAGGTTGTCGGCGATTGTTCCGGAGAACAGGACATTTTTCTGAAGTACCATCGAAACGGCGTTGCGAAGAGTGTCCAAATCGTACTCGCGTACGTCGTGGCCACCAACGGTAATGGAACCGTCGGATACGTCGTACAGTCTGGGGATCAGCTGCACGAGACTGGACTTGGAGGAACCGGTACCACCGATAATACCGATGGTCTCGCCGGAGGCAATCGTCAAGTTGATGTTATCGAGAACCGGCTTGTCGGAGGAAGCCTTGTAACGGAAGGTTACGTTCTTGAACTCGATTGCGCCATTCGGAACGTCCATAATAGGCTCTGCGGGATTCTGCAAATCGCTTTCCTCGTCAAGCACCTCGATGATACGATGTGCGGAGGTACGCGCCATAGTGGACATTACGAAGATCATTGCGACCATCATAAGGCCCATCAAGATCTGCGTTGCGTATGTAATCAAGCTCATCAGCTCACCGACGGAAAGGCCGATTTCCTCGTTGCCGCCACTGGCAATGACCGCCTTGGCACCGAACCAGCAAACCAAAAGCGTACAGGTGTACATAGCGGCCTGCATCATCGGAGCGTTGAAGGCAAGCAGCTTCTCTGCCTTCGTGAAGTCCTTGTAAATGGACTCGCTGACGTCGTCGAACTTATCAATCTCAAATTCCTCTCTGCGGAACGTCTTAACGACGCGGATGCCGTAGAGGTTCTCCTGCACTACGTTGTTGAGCTTGTCGTAGGTCTTGAACACGCGCTGGAACGTAGGATGCGCCATCTTTGCAATCGCGAGCAAACCGAACAACAAGAACGGTACACATACGAGGAAGATCAGCGCCAGCTTAGCGTCGATGGAAAATGCGACAATCAACGCGGAAATGGTCATAAACGGCGAGCGGAGTGCGATTCGGATGATCATCTGGAATGCCATCTGTACATTTGACACGTCCGTCGTCATACGTGTTACAAGACTGGCGGTGGAGAAGCGGTCGATGTTGGAAAATGCGTACTCCTGCACCTTGTAGTACATGTCATGGCGAAGGTTTCTGCCGAAGCCGGCCGAAGCACGGGACGCAGTCACACCTGCGGCAACGCCGAAGAACATGGATAGGATTGCGATGGCAATCAATATGAGTCCGTCTCTCGTAACAACACCGAGGTCTCCGGCCTCGATACCATAGTCGACGAGGTTCGCCATAACAAGCGGGATAAGGATCTCCATGCACACCTCGAGCATGACGAATACGGGTGTGAGGAGGGCCGGAAGCTTGTATTGACGAATACGGGAAGCAAGCTTTTTAATCATAATCTTTCACGGTCCTTTCCTGATTTCAAATTTTGCGACATGCGCTCCAAATAGCTGCGAAGCGTCGCAAGCTCCTCCTCGGAGAAGCTTTTTGTGAGCAGAGCTTCGGTCTTCTCTGCATCCCTGCGCATTTGACGGTCCAAGGTCTCGGCGAGAGGAGTCAGCGTCAGCTGCTTCAGGCGAGCGTCCGTCGGCACCGGCTTTCGTTCGACAAGGCCCTTCTTCTCCATAAGGGAAATGACCTTCGAAGCGGTAGAGCGTGTAATGCCGAAAGCGTCTTCCAAGTCCTTTTGGTAGACGGGGTTATCTCGGTGCGTGGCTAAGTAGCTGATAATGTAGCCGTTCGTTCCGGTAATCGATTCGATCTCCCGGTGAGCCTCTGAGTTTTGCAGATGCCGAAACAAGGCATTGTTTAATCTACGTAGCTTCACACCAATGTGTGTGTCTGTCATAACAGCTGTGAGCTCCTTTCTGATGAAATCCTTCGAGCAAATGCGACAGCATAGGACAAATGTTGCATGTCAAACAGTTTACCGTACAACATTCTATTCCCGCATAGGTGATTTGTCAAGGGAAAATTAAGTGGATTTTCATGTCGTTTTGATGTACAATAGAAAGGAAGCGGACGCACGCGTGGAATTGACGCGTGGTATGACGCTCGACAGCTCATTTTGAGAATAACGGAGGAGGAAACAGGATATGAACGACGGATGGTTTGGGAAGATGTTGATCAGTATCGTAACCGATGACTGGTACATTTTGATATTTGCGTTGCTCGAGGCGATGCTGCTGGCGGGAATCTTAGTTATGATTGCGAACAAGAAGAAGGGCGGCGAGGTTTCTCTTAGCCTGTTTAGTTTGTTGAATACGCTGTTTACGACATTTATCACGATCTTTCCGCTGCTCGGTATGTTCGGTACGGTCATCGCCTTGCTCGGATTGGACCTGACCGCGGGAGATATGGACGGAATCCGGAACAATTTCTTCAACGCCTTGACTTCTACGGCTTGGGGTATCGTGTTCTCGATTATCTTTAAGGTGGTAAATGCGTGCCTGTCGAATGGTGTGGAAAGTCTTTTGGAGGAGCTGACGGCTCGTAAGAACGCAGAAAAGGCGGAGTAATATATGAAGAAGGACATTTTGCTGGATTTTACGTCCTTGTTGGATGTTGTGCTGATCATCCTGTTCTTTTTCGTTTTGTTCAGTCAGCTGGAGACGGAGGAAAGGCTGGCCGAGGCGGATTCGAAGATGAACGAAGCCAACAACATGCTGGAGGACGCTGAGGATACATACGAACAGCTGCAGGAAGAGCTGGAGCTGATTCAGGACGCGGACGATCGACAGGCAGCGAACCTGTCGGCACTTTTGGAATATCAGCGGGGAGCTAACGTAAAGCTCATCCTGCAGATGAAGGATACGGACTGGTCGATACACGTGGTACGTGCCGAGAAGAGCATTGCCGATATCGACAAGGAGGACAATGTAGGCGAGGCGCTCATAGCTGCCTTGGAAGCGGTAGGCTACAACGAGAACTCCTCGCTGTTTTGCGAATTCGTGTACGATGGTACCGAGTCGGGAACCGCATCTGCATATCGTAAGGTGAAGAAGGGAATCGAGGAGGCAAAGGAGACGTTTGAGTATCTGTACTTCTCGGAGACGGACATTTCGATAGGAAGGGAGTAGCGGACATATGATAAAAGGATTGTTTGTCAAGCTTGGCAAGTTATTAAAGTTCCTTAAATTGAAGTATGTGATTCCGGTGCTTCTGACGGTTGCCGTTGTGGCGGGCGTGATATGGCTGATCGGGCATTTGGGCGAAGGACCGGGCACGGGAGAAAGCTCCGGAGACCTTACGAAGCCGGTAACGACGGTATCTCCTACGGTGACGGAAAGTGCATTTAACGGAACGATTGTGCACGTCACGGTCATGGGCAACGAGTATTTTTACGACAATCAGCGCATCACCTTGCCGGAGCTGCTCGGTGAGCTTGAGGAGATAAGCGGTCGCTTGGTTGTAGAGATTATCGATGACAATGCGTCGCTGAATGCTTTCGACGGATTGATCGAAGCGTTAGAAGATGCGGCGTACGATTACACGGAAAAGTATGCAAATGAGCAGTAGCACGCAGGGAATGCGCGAGCTGTGCAAGGAATGAAGCATTTTTATAATACAAACGAAACAGGAGGAATGAAAGATGGCAAAGTCGAAAAAAGGTTTGGTTGCAGTGCCGGTAGTAGCGGGTGCGTTGCTTGTAGCAGGCTATTTTCTGTACCCGGGCGCAGACAATGCGAATAAGAACGACGACCAAGCCGGTGTGACCGGACAGCCGTCGGTAACGATTACCGGAGAGGGCATGACCGATCAGGAGCAGGGCGACGGCGGTGAAGGGAACGAAAAGATGCATTTCGTAGTTACCGTTGTGGACAATGTGTATTATTATGAAGATGAGGAAATTGCATTTGACGAGCTGATTGCCATGCTCGAGGAGTGCGAGAGCGAGGTTCTCGTAGAGATTAAGGACGAAGAGGCTGCGGCAAATGCCTACAACAACCTCACAGACAAGCTGACCGAGCTCGAGATCGAATATATCGAGGAGTAAAGAAGGACTTAGGAGGCTTGTCATGAGCTACGAATTCGAAACAAGAATACGCTATAGCCAGACGGGGACCGATACGCTACTGTCCTTGCCGGCTTTGGTAGACTTATTTCAGGACATTGCGACGGAAAATGCTACCGAGGTGCAGCTGGCGGCACCGGCCGAGGAGATGGAGAAGCTGGTGTGGTTTTTGGCGGCGTGGCAGATTGATGTGTTCCGATATCCCGCTTGTGGCGAGGAGGTCATCGTCGGAACATTTCCCTACAAATTCGGCGGAAGCACGGGATTGCGTAACCTGTATCTGAAGTCGAAGAGCGGGGAGGTGCTGGCGTACGGAGATGCGACATGGGCACTGATGAACCGAGAGACGGGCGGCATGACAAGAGTGCCGGGCTGGCTGGCGGAGCTGTTTGTGCTCGAGGAGAAGCTTCCTATGGAGTATAAGGGACGCCGCATCGAGCTTCCGGAGCAGGCGGAGGCGCTGGCGCCGGTGAGAGTAGGAGCGCAGCATTTGGACTCCAATCTGCACATGAACAACGGACAGTACGTGAGAGTGGCTTTGGCGGCTTTGCAGGAGGACGGCAAGGTAGGAACGAGCCCGCGTTACAGTCGGTTGCGAGTGGAGTATCGAAAGTCGGCGAAGCAGGGGGACGTGTTGACGCCCTTTGTGACGTATGAAGAAGGAAGACACGTGGTGGTGCTGCGGGATGAGACGGACTGCTACGCGGTGGTGGCGCTCGAAGAGCGCAGGTGATTGGCGCAGCTAAAGCAACGCCGGTGATAGTGGCCGGAGGCCACGGTGATAGTCGGCAGAGCCGACGGTGTTAGCCAGCGGAGCTGGCGGTGTTAGCGCCCACAGGGCGCGATGAGGGCTCCGCGAAATTACAGATGAACTCCACTGCGGCCGCAGGCCGCATATCACAGCGCTACTTGTAGCGCTTATCACTGCACCGAAGGTGCACATCACTGCGGCATTGCCGCATATCACTAGCGCCCACAGGGCGCACGAACTATATTTTTAGGAGGTTTCTTATGGAGAAGCAGATGATATTGGCAGGAAAGACCGCACTTGGTATTGAGTTCGGTTCCACGAGAATTAAGGCGGTGCTTGTTGGAGAGGACCATCAGGTGCTGGCGACCGGAAGCCATCAGTGGGAGAATCGTCTTGAGGACGGCATTTGGACGTACTCTTTGGAGGATATTTGGGGCGGCTTGCAGAGCTGCTACAGCGATTTGGCGCAGGATGTGCAGAGCAAGTACGGCGTGGAACTGACGACGGTAGGTTCTTTCGGTGTATCTGCGATGATGCACGGCTATCTTGCATTTGACAAGGACGACAATTTGTTGGTGCCTTTCCGTACCTGGAGAAATACGATTACGGGCGAGGCTGCTGCGAAGCTGACGGAGGCGTTGCATTTTAACATTCCTCAGCGCTGGAGCATTTCCCACCTGTATCAGGCGATTTTGAATAAAGAACCGCACGTTCCGCAGATTGCGTTCTTTACGACGCTTGCGGGTTATGTGCATTGGAAGCTGACCGGCGAGAAGGTGCTCGGTGTCGGCGATGCTTCCGGTATGTTCCCGATCGATTCCGCAACCGGCGATTACAATCAGAAAATGATGGCTACCTTTGACGAGCTCGTGGCAGGCGAGGCACTTGCATATCCGCTTGGTGAGCTGCTTCCGAAGTCTCTTTCCGCAGGTGCACCCGCAGGTGTGCTTACGGCGGAGGGCGCGAAGCTTTTGGACGTAAGCGGCAAGCTTCAGGCAGGCATTCCGATGTGTCCTCCCGAGGGCGATGCGGGAACCGGTATGGTAGCAACGAACAGCGTAAAGGTGCGCACGGGTAATGTGTCCGCGGGCACGTCCGTATTTGCGATGATCGTTATGGATAAGGAGCCGGAAAATGTACACGAGGAGATCGACATGGTAACGACTCCCGACGGCTACCCGGTAGCAATGGTACACTGCAACAACTGTACGTCCGACATCAACGCATGGGTTGGTCTTTTTGCAGAGTTCGCAAAGAGCTTCGGCATGGATGTCGACATGAACCGCTTGTACACGACGTTGTTTGAAAAGGCATTGGAGGGTGACGCGGATTGCGGCGGCTTGATGTCGTACAATTATTTCTCCGGCGAGCCGGTAACCGGCTTTGTAGAGGGACGTCCGTTGTTTGCGAGAGAGGTAACGGCAAACTTCACGCTCGGCAATTTCATGCGCACGCATTTGTACAGCTCCTTGGCAACGTTGAAGGTTGGTCTTGATATCCTGTTGAAGGAGGAGAAGGTGCCGGTAGATTGCATGTACGGTCACGGTGGCTTGTTCAAGACGAAGGGCGTTGGTCAGAGTATCCTGGCGGCAGCGATGAACG
>JAZODS010000040.1:0-2095 GCA_045597165.1 Lachnospiraceae bacterium
GAAGTCCGGCGACAGCACGATGATCGTTGTAACGCACGAGATGGAGTTTGCCCGCAACGTGGCAGACCGCGTCATCTTCATGGCAGACGGCGTAATCGAGGAGATGGGTGCGCCCGAAGAGGTTTTCGGCAACCCGAAGAGTGAGAAGCTTCGCAGCTTTTTGAGCAAAACCTATGATTAAATGTTACTACGGAATCGGCGCGAGTCGGTTCCGTATTTTGTTCATATTTACAGTCTTGAAAATGTACCGCCGATGCGCTATACTAACAGCGTTATTGTAGGGTACTCAGACGGAATGGAGGAATTGAGATGGGCGGATTTTTTGGCGTTGCATCGAAGGAAGATTGCGTTTTTGATTTGTTGTTCGGCACGGATTATCATTCTCATTTGGGAACGAGAAGAGCCGGAATGACGGTATATGATAAGCAGAAGGGCTTTGAAAAGGCCATTCACAAGATTGAGAATTCTCCGTTCCGGACGAAGTTCGAGAAGGAAGCGAACAATATGAAGGGCCAGTACGGCATCGGGTGTATCTCCGATTACGAGGCTCAGCCGATTCTCGTTCGTTCCCATCACGGTACATTTGCCATCACTACGGTCGGAAAGATCAACAATTCCGAACAGATTGTGCAGGAGATTCTTGAGAACAAGGCACATTTCTTTCAGATGAGCACGGGCGACATCAACCCGACGGAGCTGGTGGCTGCAATCATCAATCAGAAGGAGAATTTTATCGACGGTATTCGCTATGCGCAGGAGATCATCGATGGTTCGATGTCGATGCTGATCTTGACGGAGAAGGGCATCTATGCGGCGAGAGACCGTATGGGAAGAACTCCGATTGCCATCGGTAAGAAGGACGGCGCGTACTGTGCCGCATTTGAGAGCTTTGCTTACAACAATCTCGGTTATCATCCGGTGAAGGAGCTCGGACCCGGTGAGATCGTTGTATTTGACGAGAATAGCCTGCGTACGCTTGTACAGCCGGGCACGGAGATGAAGATTTGTACGTTTTTGTGGGTATATTACGGTTATCCGTCCTCGTCCTACGAGGGCATTAGTGTAGAACGTATGCGCTACGAGTGCGGCAAGATGCTTGCTATGCGCGACGATGTACGTCCTGACGTCGTAGCCGGCGTACCGGATTCGGGAACCCCGCATGCGATCGGTTATTCGAATACCGCGCACATCCCGTTCTCCAGACCGCTCATTAAGTATACGCCGACCTGGCCGCGTTCCTTCATGCCGACGATTCAGTCGAAGCGTGATTTGATTGCAAAGATGAAGCTGATTGCGGTACCGGAGCTCGTAAAGGACAAGAGCCTTCTCATCATCGACGATTCGATTGTACGTGGTACGCAGCTGCGTGAGACCGCCGAATTCCTCGTGGAGAGCGGTGCGAAGGAGGTTCACGTACGTCCCGCATGCCCGCCGCTTTTGTTCGGCTGTAAGTACCTCAATTTCTCCCGCTCTCGTACGGAGATGGAGTTGATTACGAGACGCTGCATCGCAGAGCTCGAGGGTACCGAGGACGTCAGTCGTGAGGTTCTCAAGGAGTATGCAAATCCCGACACCGAGCGTTATCAGAAGATGAACGATTGGATTTGCAAGAAGCTGAATTTCACGTCGCTACGATTCCACCGCCTAGACGACATGGTAGCATCGGTCGGACTCGACCCGAGCAAGCTGTGCACGTACTGCTGGAGCGGCGAAGAGTAAAGAAACTCAGAGCAAAGACTCGCGGAGCAACGATTCGCAGAGCAACGATTCGCAGAACAAATAATTCAAGAACAATAAATTAAGGCACTTGCGGCGACCAAGCCACAAGTGCCTTTTCTATTTCCCATCACTTTCGCGCAGCGAATATCACCGCCGCCCCCGGCGGCTATCACCGGCACCTCTGGTGCCTATCACGTTCGCGCCAGCGAACATCTCACTATTCCTTGTCCACCCGATGCGTCCCCTGCGTCGCACTTCCGAGGGTGAATTCCTCGCCGTCGACGAAGATGCGTTTAAGGTTCGGCAGATGCTTATACAGGATAATCAACGTAATCGGCAGGAGCACACATACGGCCAAGAGATTGCCGGTCGACAG